>JAQVEB010000035.1 GCA_028698105.1 Petrimonas sp.
CATTCCAGTTTACCGATTTGTGCCGTTACATAGCCCGCTTGTTGGAAAACTTGCGGAAGGTAGAGGTTGTTTTTGGGTAGCACTACATCGTTTTTGTCAATTTCTTTTTCGATGCGTCGGATATCGTTTTCGTCGCGGTAATTGACAAACTGTCCGCCATCGCTTATTTTCCATTTATCGGTATGACAATCGTGATAACCCGTTATGAGCGAGGCACGCGCCGGAGCGGAAAGCATACAGCCGTAGGCTCTCGTGAACGAAGTTCCCCGATGCACGAGGCTGTCGATATTGGGCGTAGTAAACTGCTGTTGGCCGTAAGCCGATAGCAATCCCTTGCCCAGATCGTCGGCGTAAATGAAGATGACGTTGGGTTTTTGCTGGGCGGCTAAATTGTATGCGCCAAAAACTGTTGCGGCTGTAAGTATCGGTTTAAAAAAAGGGAATTTCATCGTTTGTCCTATTTTATCAACTATCCTGGGTACATAAAAACGTATGTTTTGTCAGTGAACCTTTTATTGATCAGCTAAAATAGCATTAATGTTTTTAATATCAAGATATTCTTCATCCAAAGATTTGTAGATGCCATCCATAATGAATTCTACATCTGCGAACTGTTTTATGATCCTTTCTGCTTTTTCTTTATCTTGAAACTTGTACAATGGTAAATTTGCGTTCCATAGTTGCTGATGAATATCTTTTGCGGGGCCTGACACAACGAAGTTGTTTATTTCCATTTTCCTCATCAGAGAAATGTTATCTTTGATATTTCCTTCATCGAGCAACAAGAGAGCCAGTGATGGAGCAAGCGTGAAGTTATCGTGATTGACATCCTCTATCAATTTCTTCAAATCGCCGATTGATGACGGAGTACGAGAGTATTCTTGCTTCAGAACTAATTGGATGTTTCTGTCCTTGGCATAATCTGCTAATTCCACAAAGGTTGTTTTGAGTGATTTGTTGAAGTCTTCTAAGGTAAAGTTATTTTCAATCGTTCGTTGTGTAGATAACAGCAGCACATCGGCTCCCAAAACAATCATTTTATCCATGACATTTCTGATAGCGTCCATACTTTTTTTGTACGGCAATTCATCGTTGTTCACGATGCGTAAGTCAGGATACAGATTGATGCCGGAAGTTAAGTCCACCGATATTTTTAGCTTCTGGCGGCTTATCCAGCCGGCTTCCTGCTGTAATACGTTTTTTTCTTTGTTGTACAAATAACGCCAATCGACAACAACTCTTTCATAATGTTCAAAAAAGGTCGGACGTTGTAAAATTTCCTCCTTTATACTGGATATGTTTCTCAGAACAAGCGAACCTTTATGCTTTGTTTTATTGGGAGTGATTTTTGGAATGACCGATATATTGGCATCTTGAAGTTTGATGTTGAATATCCGGACATTTCCTCCGGCAATTGTGTTACGTGTATTTTTCCCAACGGGTTGTTTTACAACTTTTGGTGTAAAGCCGATGGCTTTCATTTCGGATAAATCGGTACTTAATTCATTTATTGACACTATTTTTCCGGTTTTAGGGCTAATGTTAAATTCCTTTGACGACCATTTGTCATTTGATATAAGAACGGTATATTCATTATTGCCCTTGTAGCAAGTAATCATACTTAGCTCAGGATTTGTGCGAAATAGTTGAACGGAAGAAAAAACGTCATCCATTAACGTTTTTCCGTGATTTAAAACGGGGAAGGGTTTTGCTAAAATCTGCTCTTCCTTGACCAGAACCGGTAGCTCGCATTGTGGTTGCTCCGTAATGCCTAAAGGTGAAGCAAGAACCGTAACTTTACCTTTACCGGAATTCACTTCTATAGCTGCCGGGATCGTATCGCTCTTTTGTAAAATGGTGGCATGAGATGGGTATGTAAGCTGTGAAAGCGTATCTTTTTCCGTTTCCGGTATCTTTTTCCCTTTGTATGTAATAGCTGCCGCGGAGGTATAAGTGGTTTCTCCGACGTAAATTCCGCTAATGCCATTCGGCATGTTTTTCAATGAGGCGGAAGTGATCACAAGGTGACCGCCATCTTTTACATACGCTTGCAGCTTGTCGTTTGTTTCGGAGCTTCGCTGTATTTCATCTGCAATGATCAAAACGGGGTATTGTTTGAGCATCCACAACGGAGCGTCGGTCATTAAACAATCTGCGATGTCTCCGTAAGGCGTGGGTGCAATGAATCCTCTCTCGTCTTTGTAGTAGGATGCGTCCTGATATCCGGGATATAACAGATCGAGAACGCCGTCTGTAAAATAGTTTGATCTTTCGTAAGGTAAATTACCCCATACCTTATATGCCTGACGTGAATAAAGATGACGGGGAAAAGTCCATCCGGAAAAGAAATCCACCATTATCGCCACCGGAGTGTACATTGTTCCGGTATCGCCGTATTTTTCCGACCATTTTACAGCGCTTTGCTGAATTTTACCGATGGGACTTAATGCGCTGTTATCGATTCGCATGGAACCCTCAAAGCCAACTGCCAGACAATCGTACATCAAATGATTATACATAAGTCTTTTAAGTAAACTGAGAGAAGTTCCTTTTAGCGGACCTCCGCTACTGTAATCCTCATCAATATTTGTTGCGTTTGTATCGTAAGTTTTGAACCCCCATCGGTTCCATACAGATGCGTTTCCAAACCAACTTACACCATATTGTTTTCCCGCTCCACGGATAAAAGAATAATAAATTTGTGAATTAGGTAGCCCTTGAGCAGTTTCAGCACCTATTAAAGAGTAAATGCCTTCTTTCAGAAAATAATGGCCAAAATTTAGTGAAACAAGGGTTGACATCTTGTTACCCAATTGATTGCCCATTTCTTCGAAATGCCGTTGAAAATTAAAGTATTGCTGCTTTTTTGTCGGCTCCCATCGGATACATGCGCGGTGCATAACTGCCTACGTATCTTCCGTCTTGCTCACCGTTGTCCATTCCCAGCCATCTCTCTCCCAACTCACTTTCAAATAGGGTTGAAATACTGTCGGGCAACGCGAACTGTCGCCAATAACCTCCCGGACCGGAGCCAGGAACATATCCCCAAAGGTCGAACAGATACAGGTTCCTTTTTTTGATTTCACGTACTACCTCTTTTATATTATCCTGAAAAATAAAAGGATACGATACCCATAAGATTTTTCCGAGTTTGTCTTTATTGATCCAAATATCTAATTTCTCTTTATAGTTTTCCGATAAGTCTCTCAACGCAATAAACTCGGTTTTATTTCCAAAAAGAGAAGCGTCGGGCGACTGAACGTGGTACCGGAAATAATCGGGATGTTCCGAAGGGATCATGGGATAGGGATATATTTTTACAGCGCTTTGGGAAAAAGATAAGAAATTGATTATTATCCAAATAAGCGCGGAGAATAGTATTTTTTTCATTGTACACTGATTTTTATTAACGGCCAAGTTTTGAGATAAGGTTTAAAAGAGTACGATGAGGGTGTTTTAATACCCTCATCGTACAATTATAGCATATTACTTATAATTAGGGTTCTGTATAAGCTTACCCTGATTTTTATCAATTTCAGATTGTGGTATTGGCCACAAATAATTTTTATCTTCAAATTTATAAACCACGGGAGCATCTTTTACGGCGTTAAGAGTAGTCTTTGCCGTTTTCCATCTTTTTAAATCAAAATACCGATGGCCTTCAAATGCAAGCTCCACTCTTCTTTCGTGACGAATTTTTTTGCGCATATCGTCTTTGGATAACCCTGTTGGGAGCGCAGGCATTCCGGCACGTGTGCGAATTTGATTGATGGAGTTATATACCAATACCGTTGGACCATTTAGTTCATTTTCAGTCTCAGCCAACATAAGCAATATGTCGGCATAACGTAAAATAACCCAGTCTTGTTGGCTCAGTGTACTGTATCCGTATGGAGGTGTAAGGTTTGGCGACAAAAACTTGCCAAGTCCCGCTCCCGTAGGTTTTGCATTCCCTGCCGTGTATTCCGTGCCGTTAATGACATACTTTTCAATAAAAACCGTTTTTGCCAAACGTGGGTCGCGATTTGCCAAAGATGCGTTCGTGAAAACTTCCGTATCGATCGTGAACTTGCTTCCTGCTTTTTTGGAAATGGCTGTACCTGGCGTTCCATCCTTCATTTCGAATTCTTCGATGAAATTTATCAGCGGACTTACCACAAGCCAATCTGCGTACCACATATCGGCTGATGACGTTGTATTGGGCGCCAAAAATTTGATCGACATCATGATTTCAGGGGAGGATTCTTGTTTCAAATCCTGAAAATTATCAGAGAAGTCAGGCGCTAATGAATAGCCGGTAATTCCGTCAAGCATGGTTTTGGCTTCCGTCATTTTGGCGGTTATCATATTTCCTGCATCGTCATAAGCGGTGTAAAGGATCATTCGGGCCTTATAGGCTTTGGCTGCATTTTTCGTCCATCTGCCACCTGCCGCTTTGTATGTTTTATCAGGCAGGTTTGCAATGGCAAAATCCAGATCATCCATGATAAACTTATAAACATCTGCCGCGGGTTTTTTATCCTGATACTGGGTTTCTAACGTGAGAGGTTCACTAATAACCGGAACATCCCCGTATCCGCGATAAAGATAGCTATAGAAATAAGCTCTTAGCATTCTTGCTTCGGCTTCGTATTGTTTTTTTGTTGCATCATCCAATCCGGTAAAATCTTTTAATTTGCTTAAAAAGATGTTCACTCTGGCAACGTCGGCAAGCGCTCCAAGATATACCTCCGATACAAAACCTCCCGAGGAAGGATCTATGTTTCCCTGAACCATATTGGTTGTCAGTCCGTACTGGCCTTCGGCGTGCTGTCCGTAACCGTTGTCGGTTAAGTTATCCCAGCAAGGCGTGGAGAATGAGAACATGTTTCTTCTCGTGGCGCCATAAGCTGCCGTGAGCGCCAGTTTAAAATCTTCCGGGGTTTTCCAGTAAGTTCCCGAAGATGGCCTGTCGTTTGGATTGAGTTCGAGTTCGACACACGAAGAAAATCCAAAAGCTATAATTATTAAAAAATAAACTATTTTTTTCATTGTTATTGCGTTATTAAAATTCAACATTTACTCCAAAAGATACGATTTTGTTCTGTGGATACTGAACAAATCTTCCATCGCCTGCACGCTCGGGATCCAATCCTCTGTATTTCGTGAATGTCACTAAGTTATCACCTGAAAAATACAATCTTATTCTGTCTATTTTGGCCTTATTGGTAATTTGTTTGGGAATTATATAGCCAATCGTAAGATTCTTCAATCTTAAGTACGAAGCATCCTGCAAATACCATGTACTCGCTCTTCTGTTTGGATTAGTGCCATCCCATCCGAAATAAATTTTGGGATAGTAATTTGAAGTGCCGGCACCGGTCCATCTGTTTTTAACAAAATCTAATGTAGGAGCAGAACCTTGAATGAACGGCTCAAATCCCCATCCGTCGGTGAAAATTTTTCTACCTTCCACTCCCTGGAACAAGAACGACAGATCAAATCCTTTCCAAGCGGCATTTCCGTTAAAGGAATATTCGAATTTCGGGAATTTTCCGGGTACAACTACACGGTCGTCATTATTAATAACTTTATCTCCGTTCACATCCCTATATTTAATGTCTCCAGGGCCGAAGTTGCCGCTAAACTGTGTTGGAGAGTTATTGACTTCTTCCTGAGATTGGAAAATACCTATGGCATCCAGCATGTAGTAGGAATTATACGGCAGATCGTTTTCACGTATAACGTATCCGTCAATTTCCCTTGATCCGAACTTAATGAGTTTATTTCTGAAAACATCGATAAAGAATCCGCCACCGTATTCAAGCCCCGATAAGGCGCCGTCTTTGATCCTGTCGTTATACTGAACCGTGAGTTCGTGTCCGGTATTGAGCATATCGCCGCTATTGATAAATGGAGCGCTTAAGCCCAAAGCACCGGTAACCTGTGCCTGACGAAGAATATCGTACGTGTGTTTTCTGTACCAATCGTACGTGATGTTTAATTTGCCAAACAGTTTTAAATCCAACCCGACATCGGTAACGGCGGTTGATTCCCATTTCAATAAAGCATTGGAAAGGGCAGATTGAGCTACACCGGGACTTAGTATGGCGTTATCGAACGGATAATCACCCGTGAAGTTCAATAAATCTTGGTATGGATAAGGAAAATCTCCACCAATGTTTTGATTTCCCAAAAGGCCGTAAGATGCCCTTAATTTGGCGCTTGTCAGCCAATCGATATTCGCATTTCTAACAAAATCTTCTTCGGTTATTCTCCATCCGGCAGAGAAGGATGGGAAAAATCCCCAACGAGTGTCTTTTGCAATTCTTGAGGTTCCGTCATATCGAACGTTGGCTTCAAAGAGGTACTTTTCCATGTAGTTGTAATTGAAACGCCCGAAGTAAGATTTCAAAGCCCATTCCGTAGTGTTTCCGTTAGCTGTCTGAATTGCAGCGGTACCGGCATTTAATTCCTGAAGATTCGTTGTCACATACTTTTGGCGGTAACCTTGAACGAATTGGTAATTATTATATTCCTGGCTGTAACCTGCCTGAAGCCCGAAATTATGAGCTTCGTTCAACGAGAAATCGTATTTCAGATATGAAAAAAAGTTGGTATAATAGTTACGGCTGTTGTTGGAAATTAATCCTTCGCCTCCAACATCCAATGTTCTTGAAAAATTACCGGTCTGGTAGTTATAAAGATTTACAATAGGTCTCCAGTCTTTGTATGAAACGTCACCCAGATTAACTGCTAACTTAGAGTACCAGTTTAGTCCTTTTGCCAGTTTAACATCTGCCCAAAGCTGGGATGAAATATCGTAGTTGGTGGTCTTTCTCAACACATCGTTTTCAACGATGGCAACCATGTTCTTATTTGTACTTTCAAAGTCATAAGCTCTATGTACATATCTTCCGTCAGGTAAAAAAGGCATGTAAGTCGGGGCTTGCGATAAAGTGGACAAAAATGCATCGTCGTGGCTTTGCCGTGGATTCTTCGTGTCTCCCTTTTCCAATGAAATGTTCACACCAACCGTAGCCCAATCTTTCAAGTCCGATTTTACATTCGTTCTAAAGTTGTATTTTTTATAATCAAAACCTTTCATTGTACCGGGCTGATCAATATAGCCGAGAGTGATGTTGTAGGTAGTCCCGTTATTGCCTCCAGATAAAGACAGGCTGTGATTTTGAACAAATGCAGGATTAAACATATAGTCCAACCAATCGAAATTCGGATATTTTATTCTGTCTGTTGCATTCCGGTACGTGTTTATCATGTCTTGTGTGTACAATCCCGTTGAGATGCCTGAATTACCTTTTGCTTCGTTGAATAATTCCATGTATTGAGCCGAATTGGTAACAATATCTAACATTTTTGTGGGTGTATGTATCCCAAGATTCGCATTATAGCTCACTTTAAAACCACCATCCTTGCCCGATTTGGTGGTAACCAGCACTACTCCATTGGCGGCTCTTGCGCCGTAAATAGCAGCAGACGCGGCATCCTTTAAAACGGAAACACTTTCAATGTCGTTTGCATTCAAACTTGCCAATGAGCCGGGAACGCCGTCAATCAGTACCAACGGATCGGAACCCGCGCTACTGTATGTGCCTTGTCCGCGTACGCGAATTTGTACCGACTCGTTGCCGGGTTGTCCCAACCCTTGAACGATTCTCACACCGGGCATCTGTCCTTGCAACATGGTTGTGGGATTTGTTACGGGGCGTTTTATCATGTCGTCTCCCGAAACCGCGGAAACCGCTCCCGTCAAATTCACCTTCTTTTGGGTTCCATACCCCACAACCACCACTTCATCCAGCAATTCTGTGTCTGAAGTCATCGTAATGTTCAAGGTCGTTCTGCCATTTACCGGAATAACCTGAGTAGTCATTCCGACATAGCTGATTTCTAAGGAGCCATTTTGCGGTACATTGGCAAGTGTGTAACTCCCATCAATGTCTGTAACTGTTCCGCGCGTTGCATCGCCTGAAACAATTACAGTGGCTCCGATTACCGGCTCATTGTTTGCGTCGGTAACATTACCTTTTACGGTAATGTTCTGAGCAAGCACTCCCAAGGATATTGTCCACAGCATGGCAAACAACAGTCCTTTCCACATAGAATTTGAATGTCTTTTTTTCATTCTTTCATCTTTTTTTAAATTAATAATTCAACCTTGGTTCACTTTAACGAGTTATGTTAATCTAATCGCATAAAATAATACAAAATTATTTAAATATAACAATTTTTTTATTTTTCTACAAATGCATGTCTGAATTCTTTCGCATCGTTCCAATGACCGCGCGTGAAATCGGGGATTTCCACGGGAGCACTTCCATTCTCAAGGGAAATAGCTGTGAGAGGGACCAGACAGCACCACTCGGCCAGGTCATACACGTCCATATCGAGCGGTAGCCCGTTACGCAGACAGTAGATAAGCCGGTAATCCATGATGAAGTCCATTCCGCCGTGTCCGCCTACTTTTTTGGCCTGCTCTTCCAGTTCTATCTGAATAGGGTGTTTGTATTTTTCCATCAGGGCTTTCCTCACCTCGTCCGAAACGAAGGAGTGCGCCGACAGGTTTTCGAGGTTGGGTATGGAGCCTTTTTCAATGGCATCGGCCTGCAGCGCGTAGCCTTCCATCGGATATTTATTGGCAAAGCCTTTAGTGCCGGTGATCTGATACATGCGGGAGTAGGGACGGGGCGAGGCTACATCGTGCTGAATCTCGATCGTTTTGCCGTTTTCAGTGCGGATCAGCGTAACGGTATGCTGTCCGTTTTTAAAATCGGTTACGTCTTCGTTGCGGTCTTTTTTCAGGAATGCCGGAATGCTCACAGGATCGGAATCCACGGATACAAGGTAATTCATCTTATCGCCGCGGTGGATGTTGAGCGCCTGGCACGCCGGGCCAATTCCGTGTGTTGGATACACATCGCCGCGGTGCGTTTTGTTATACTCCATGCGCCAGTCACCTTCATAATAGTCCCAGAATTCTTCCAACTGGTGAATGTAAGCGCCTTCGGCGTAAAGTACTTCTCCGAATACACCTTTTTGTATCATGTTGAGGGTGGTTAGTTCAAAGAAATCGTACACGCAATTTTCGAGCATCATGCAGTGTTTTTGGGTTTTCTCGGCCGTGTTTATTACGTCCCAAATTTCTTCCATGGTCATGGCGGCGGGCACTTCGCAAGCCACGTGTTTGCCCTGCTCCATGGCATAGATCATCATGGGAGCGTGGCGTTTCCAGTCGGTGGCGATGTAAATGAGGTCTATATCGTCGCGATCGCACATCTGTTTCCATGCGTTTTCGTCGCCGCTATAAGCAGCGGCTGCTGGAAGTCCGGCGTTGCTCAGGATTTTTTGAGCGTTGTCCACTCTTTCAGGATATAAGTCGCACAACCCCATTATTTTTATTCCCGGAATATGCGTGAAGCGTTCCACGGCGCCTGGGCCGCGCATGCCTAACCCAATAAAACCAACACGCACGGTATCCATTTTGGGCGTTGCCAGCCCTAGCACATGTTGTTGACCCGCGGGTCGTGCCGGAACATCGGTTTTGACCAGGTACTTTGCTTCTGCATTGGTTTCTTTCTCGCTTTTTTTAACTGAACTGCATGCCGATAATATGATCAGCAATACAAATAGTACGTAATTTGTTGTTTTTTTCATTTTTTTTTAGTTTATAATTTTCAATTTCATTCAATGTCTTATAATTGGTTTTAATCCAAAATTCTTCTTCGATGTGTTCGAATTCCATATACGCAAATAACCGCGAAACAGATAAACGGCAAAATAAACGATGCATTCACTGCCGGCAACCATGCTACTTTACCCAAATCTATGATCGCACCCTGCAACGGAGGCATTAGCGCGCCACCCACGATAGCCATGACCAAGCCGGCTGCTCCCAGGGTAGAATCATCGCCCAAACCTTTGAGCGCGATACCATAAATGGTGGGAAACATCAACGACATGAAAATGGATGTGGCAACCAAACAGTACAGCCCGATCATTCCTCCGATGAAAATAACGCTCAGCGTTGTGGTCATTGCGCCGATGGCAAAAATAGTGAGCATAACCGAAGGTTTGAGGTACTTCATCAGGTAGGTGCTGATAAAGCGGCTGGAAAGGAAAAACAACATAGCTATAATATTATAGCGCTGTCCCACGGCTTTTGGAATGCCGATGTTTTCGGCATACTGGATGATGAACGTCCAGCACATGATCTGCGCGGCTACGTAAAAGAACTGCGTGAGCACGCCTTCGCGGTAATTGTGATTTTTCACCAATCGTTTAAAGGAATCCTTTGTTTTGATGTCCTTTGCGTCCGTGGACTGCGTGCGGGGCATTTTCGTTAACGCGATCACGATAAAAACCAACAATACCACGCAGGCAATTATTACGTACGGGTTTCGGATGACTGCCAGGTCGTGTGTGCGGATAACCGCTTTTTCGGCGCTGCTTAATGTGGGGAAAATCAGGTTGCCCAGGGCATCGCGTTTTTCGGAATCAAGCGATGTAAGCACGTAGTTCGATGCCACGAACATGCCGAGCAACGAGCCCATGGGGTTGAATGATTGTGCGAAATTCAGCCTTCGCGTTGATGTAGCTTCGTCACCCATCGAAATGATGTAGGGATTAGCCGTTGTTTCCAAAAAAGCCAGCCCAAATGTCAGGATATACAGCGAGAGCAGGAAAAACGTGAATTGCTCAAATTGGGCTGCGGGAATAAACAGAAATGCGCCGATGGCATATAATCCCAATCCTAATAAAATTCCTTTTTTGTAGCTGAAGCGCCGGACGAACAGCGCTGCCGGAATAGCCATAGTGCCGTATCCGCCGTAAAAAGCGAATTGAATAAGCGCCGCTTCGGAGTTCGGTATCTCCATGATGGACCGGAAAGCCGCCACCAGTGGATTGGTAATATCGTTGGCGAATCCCCACAACGAAAAAAGACTCGTGATGAGTATGAAGGGGATGAGGTACTTTCTCTCAATTACTTTTGGTTTCATATTTTTTTGTTTTTCTGCCATTAAGTTTTTCCACCACTAAGCCACAGAGTTCACTAAGTTCCACAGAGAGTTTTCTATATGTTTCTGTGTGCTCTACGTGTCTCTGTGGTAAATTAATTTTCAGGGAGCCGTGCAAAAGCTTTTGTTACCAAAGAAACGATTTGCGAGGTGATGTTTTCACAATTGAAATTTATGAGCAACCCTTTTGGCAAATCTGTTAGCTTCAAATAAGATAAGAGCTGCGCCTTGTACACGGGAATCATTTGTTCTACGGCTTTCAATTCAACAATAATACAATCATTTACCAGAATATCAATGCGTAATTCACAATCCAAATCTTTTCCTTTGTATAAAATGGGTACTTTTAATTCTTGTTGTACTTTGAAGTCGCTTTGACGCAATTCTTCCACAAAACACTTCTGATAAACACTTTCCAACAATCCCGGGCCGAGTCGCTTATGTACTTCTATCGCGCAACCGATAATGTGATAAGCCCAATCGTTAATTTGTTTTTGTGTCATTGTTTTTTATTTATTTCCACCACTAAGCCACGGAGTTCACTAAGTTTCACAAAGATTTTTCTATGTGTTTCTGTGTGCTCTACGTGTCTCTGTGGTAAATTAATTTTCAGGGAGCCGTGCAAAAGCTTTTGTTACCAAAGAAACGATTTGCGAGGACCGAGTTGCTTATGTACTTCTATCGCGCAACTGATAATGTGATAAGCCCAATCGTTAATTTGTTTTTGTGTCATTGTTTTTTATTTATTTTCACCACTAAGCCACGGAGTTCACTAAGTTTCACAGAGATTTTTCTATGTGTTTCTGTGTGCTCTACGTGTCTCTGTGGTAAATTAATTTTCAGGGAGCCGAGCAAAAGCTTTTGTTACCAAAGAAACGATTTGCGAGGACCGAGTTGCTTATGTACTTCCATCGCGCAACCGATAATGTGATAAGCGCAATCGTTAATTTGTTTTTGTGTCATTGTTTTTTATTTATTTCCACCACTAAGCCACGGAGTTCACTAAGTTTCACAGAGAGTTTTCTATGTGTTTCTGTGTGCTCTACGTGTCTCTGTGGTAAAAGAGCCTATTTATACAGAGCACCGAAATTAGCGCAAGCCCGGTAATCGGCGCCTTCTTTGTCCATTCCGAATGCGTTCCAGGCAGCGGGACGGAAGATTTTATCGTCTTCCACGTTGTGCATGGATACCGGAATACGAAGGATGGATGCCAGCGTAATCAAATCCTGCCCGATGTGCCCGTAACGGATGGCGCCGTGGTTAGCTCCCCAGTAATTCATTACGGAATACACGTCTTTGAACGGAATTTTTGTTTTATCCAAACGCGGTGTGAACCAGGTTGTTGGCCATGTTTTGTCGGTTCTTTCGTCCAAAATCTTATGAACTTCGGGGGCGATATCTACTGTCCAGCCTTCAGCAATCTGAAGAGTGGGGCCTAAACCATCCACCAGATTTAAACGACACATGGTTACAGGCATTCCGCCTTTTGACAGGAAATTGGAAGAATAGCCGCCGCCACGGAAATAATCACGATTGGCAGGTGCCCAGGTTGTAGCTTCAAGGCAAGCTTCTACTTCTTTTTCGTTGATTTCCCAGAAAGGTTTCATAGCCGCTTTGCCGTCTTTTTTCTGGCGACCGGTTCCGTCCAGCGTAGTTGCACCGGAGTTAATCAGGTGAATGATGCCGTTTTTCGCCAATCCGGTGAGTTCTTTTCCGGTGACGCGTTTCACGGCTTCGGGGCTCCAGAACGTTCGCACGTCGGAGAAAATCTGTGCAGTATTGGTCAGCAGGTGTCCGAAAAGCATCGAAACGCCGTTCAGCGTATCATTTTCGGTAGCAAAAACGAATGCTTCACGAATGCCGTTCCAGTCAAATGATGAGTTCAGTAAAGTTTCAGTATAGTCTGCATTGGGCTTATAATCAGTCCATTGACGTTGTCCCTGGAAACCACCTACAATTGCATTGTGTCCGATGGCTTCTTCTTTGAATCCCATTTCCTGCAACTTCGGATTTCCAATCATTAAATCGCGCATGATGATGGTCATTTTCACTACAAATTCCCAATCGGCATCTTTCCCTGCACGGTCTTTTTGTTTTTCAGGACGGTTAAAGTCTTCCCCTTCATTTGGTTTGCAATATTTTTCCGTCCACGCCATTGCTTTGGCAAATTCCTCTTTATCATAAATTCCTTCTTCAATACGACGAAGAATTTCCACCGATTCTACCTGCTCGTTACGCATTCCGAGGTGTTTTTGGAAGAAATTATGGTCGGCATACGAACCCGCAATTCCCATGGAAACATTGCCGATGGAAAGATACGATTTTCCGCGCATGGTAGCCACAGCCTGCGCTGCACGGGCAAAACGCAACAGTTTTTCGGCCACATCTTCCGGGATGGAATTATCGCTCAAATCCTGTACATCACGTCCGTAAATACCGAATGCAGGCAGTCCTTTCTGAGCATGCGCTGCCAAAACCGCCGCCAGATATACCGCTCCGGGACGCTCCGTTCCGTTGAAACCCCAAACCGCTTTCGGGTAATGCGGGTTCATGTCCATCGTTTCCGAGCCGTAGCACCAGCACGAAGTTACGGTGATCGTTGAGCCAACACCTTCGCGCTCAAATTTTTCGGCACAGGCGGCGGTTTCGCCTACCCGGCCAATCGTTCCGTCGGCAATAACGCATTCTACGGGACTTCCGTCACCGTTCTTCAGATTTGATGAAATTAACTCGGCAACCGCTTTTGCCAGATTCATCGTTTTTTCTTCAAGGCTTTCCCTTACGGCGCCTTGTCGTCCGTCAATGGTGGGGCGGATACCGATTTTAGGATACTTTTTCATGTGATTCTTTTTTTATATATTTTTACGTTTAATGTGCTGAACTGTGCTGAATTTATGCGGTAAAAAAGTGTAAAGAATAGTAATTTCGTAAAATCAAATCAAATTTTCTCTATAGATCACCGTCGGAAGGTACGACTGTATCTTTTTCCCCTCGATTACAAAGTCCGCTGCCAAATTTCCAAGCTGATTAAAATCAATGCTTATGCAGGGAATCCCATTTTCCAGTACTTCGTAGAACGGGTTTTCATTGTACGCGATTAACCCGAAATCGCGGCTCATTTGCAGGTGCTGTTTTTTACTTTGTTTGATCAAATCCACCACGTCGGTTTGTTTAATAACAATGTAGCAGTTGTTGGCTGCGATTTCGCCGGGTACCTCGTCCTTTACTTCATGGGCGAACCCGTTATCGGCGCAAAATCGCTTAAAATATTCCTTGCTGC
Organism: Petrimonas sp.; assembly: GCA_028698105.1. GTDB lineage: Bacteria > Bacteroidota > Bacteroidia > Bacteroidales > Dysgonomonadaceae > JAQVEB01. Next base: position 14,296 of record JAQVEB010000035.1, read on the forward strand.
TTTGCGGATGTTTATGATTTTTATTCAGTATATATACAAGTTTGTCGTAAGCGGACAACTGTTCTTTTACCGTTGTGAGCGCATCGTAAAAACCTTTGTCAAAATCCTGACAAACATAGGAATATCCGTTTTTGTCGAACTTCCCGAAGTCAATCAGCAAAAGCCTGTCTTTATCAATTTTGGTCAATACGTCGGAAAAATTTTCGTTGTCGTAATTCATCACTACGTATTTGTTGTAACGCCCGATAGCATCTTCAACCAGCGCATCGAACAAGTTCTTGTTATATTGATGGAACCACAGATCTACCTTGTAATTCGATGGAAGTTGCTGCACGAAGTTGTTGTAGAGTGCTTCTTTAAAAGGCGTGTATTCGTCCAAAAGCAAAAAAATATTGGTTGACGGATTGGCCACATAATAACTTTTGCCCTGAATGGAGTTGATGATCCCCTTTTCTTTCAATGCCAAAAAAGCTTTAAAAACCGTATCGCGGGAAACGTTGTATGTCCGACTCAAATAGTTTATGGATGGCAGTTTTTCGCCCACGACGTAATCGTTCACCTCGATCGAATGCCTGATATAATCAGCCATTTGCTGTACTTTGGTTGTGCTATGGTTGAACTTTAACTCCATACGGCTCTCTATGCTGTTCTGTACTGTGCTGACGCAAAAGTAGTAGGTTAATATTTAATAAAAAAATATTTTTTTGTGTTATAAAACATGTTTTCGTGAGATGTGTTTCCGACCTCGGATTCATTAACCCCAAAAATCAACCGGCAAAACTCTTCACAGGGTTTTGCCGGTTTTTGGAAAATCAAAAAGTCATATAAGAAATAGAACTAATCAGTAATGGTTTTAGTCAATAGTATTCATTTGATGAAATCACCGGA
>JAQVEB010000321.1 GCA_028698105.1 Petrimonas sp.
ATTCCTTTTTCGATACAGTCAAAAATGACCTTCACCAAATCTTCTACAAAGATAAAAGTTAACACCTGTTTTTTAAATCCTGCATTCAAGGCAATACCTTTTTTGACAGACCGCATCAGGATGAGATAGTCTTTGTCGCGCGGGCCATAAACACCGGTCGGACGCAGTATGACGTAAGGAAAATCGGGAATGCTTTTAATATAATTCTCCGCCAACAATTTACTCTTACCATATGCTGTATTGGGACGAGGGGTTTGATGGGCAGAAATCGGCGTATATCCTTTTTCGTCTCCAACGCCATACGCACTTAAACTGCTGATAAAAATAAAGCTGTCCGGAACATTTCGAGTTTCGACAAGTGCATCAACAAGATTTTTCGTATATAAATAGTTAACACGTTCGAAATCGGATTTATGCAATGCTTTTGTGATCCCGGCTGTATGGACAATATAATCGAATGGTCCGTTTTCGACAGCAAAAGATTGCAATTGTTCCACGAGCTTGGTTTTATCGGCATAAGGTAAGTCGATAAACCGAATGCGTTCGTCTTGCAAATAAGCTCTGTTGCTACTTGCGCGTATGCCTGCCCACGTTTCGTAACCCAATGCAAGCGCTTTTTCCACTGCCGCACTGCCAATGAATCCGCTGGCACCGGTAATAAGAATTTTCTTTCTATCCATGTTATATATCGGTATCTGCGGGCAAAAATAAGGATAACTTATTGATTTTACAGAAAGAATCCTTTCTTTTTACAAAAACAATGTATTGAAAAATTGGTATCTACCTTTCATAACCTACCGTAAATAAAGCAAACTACAAATAAAATCAATGGGTTGCTCTCGTTTTAATAATAGGATTTAAGGTTTCAAATCGTAGCAGTTGAATATTAATAACAAAAATGGAGAAAAATCACCGTTTTGCCCCAATTTCAATAACATAATTTAATATCTACGGATATAGTGGTTAAATAATGATATCATAAAAGGAGTAAAACCTCCGTTTATCTCCAATTTCAACAACATAATTTAATATTCACAGCCGTAGTGGTTAAATAATGATAACAAAAAAGAAGCAAAACGGTTGTTTAATACTAAAATTGAAGTTGCAAAAAAGGTAAAAAATCTGTTTAACCTTAAAAACCAAGTCAAGAAAAGAGCAAAAAATGAGTGCAACTCAAAAAACAACATCAGAAAGAGAGTAGAAAAAGGGTTCACCACTAAAAATAACATCAGGATGTGAGGAAAAATTTTCGCTCAAGCAAAAACCAATATGAGAAAACAAGCAAAAATTTCGTACACTCGCGAAACTTTTACTATTTTCGCAACCGAAACCCGGTAAAAACCACAAAGAATGAAAAGGATCGAATCCGTTCTCGTTTCTCTGTTTGTTATTCTTTCATTTGCGACGGCACAAAATCCTGTATCGTGGGAATTTTCGCTCGAAGATAACGGCAACGGAGAAGTCAGTCTGATAGCAAAAGCAACCATAGAACCGGGGTGGCACTTATACGATACGGAAATTCCGGAAGGAGGTCCCACCCCGACAACATTAACCATCGATAAGCTGAAAGGAGCCGAACCGATCGGGAAATTTCATGCCGAGGGCAGGAAACCTCGTGTGACTTTTGATCCTATCTTTGGAATGAATATCGGCACATTTGACGGGACGGTTCGGTTTGTGCAACGTTTTAAGATTAACAACAAAGACGAGTTTGTTCTGGAGGGCGACGTGCGTGCCCAAGCTTGCAACGAACAAACCTGTACACCGCCTTTGCCCATTGATTTTGTCTTTGCTGCTAACGACTTGCCAAAAACCGTTGCATCATCGGCAGAAAACAAAACTCCCCCCACTGGTCCTCAACCTCTTCTCACGGAAGACACCATTTCCGCAACGGATTCTGTAGGTATCGCTACAGACGTTATTCCCATAACAACAGCCTACACCGATATCGACAAAAATCCACTCTGGACGCCGGTCATCGAAGAACTAAAAGCATATGGGATGGAAGGAAACGTTTCCGATATGTCGCTGTGGTGGATTTTCATTTCGGGATTTATAGGGGGGCTTATCGCACTGCTTACGCCCTGCGTGTGGCCGATGATCCCTATGACGGTCAGCTTTTTTCTGAAAAAAAATGCGACAAGTCGTAAGAAGGCCGTCTCGCAAGCCATTGTTTACGGTGTAGCCATTATCGTGATTTATCTGGTTTTGGGATTGCTGATTACCGCCATTTTTGGCGCAAGTGCATTGAACAATCTGGCAACAAGTGCGATTTTCAACCTACTTTTCTTTGCCCTGCTGGTGATATTTGCGATTTCGTTTTTTGGCGGGTTCGACCTGGTGTTACCCGCATCGTGGACCAACAAGATGGATTCGAAAGCCGAAGCAACCTCAGGAATACTTAGCATCTTTTTCATGGCATTTACGCTGGTGCTGGTATCGTTTTCATGCACCGGCCCCATCATTGGAACACTGCTGGTACAGGCTGCAACATGGGGGAACATCTTGGCACCCACTATCGGAATGTTTGGTTTTGCACTGGCTCTGGCCATTCCGTTCGCTCTGTTTGCCATCTTCCCTTCGTGGTTGCAAACCATGCCAAAGTCGGGAGGTTGGCTGAACGCCGTAAAAGTGGTCCTCGGATTCGTGGAATTGGCTTTTGCATTGAAATTTTTATCGGTTGCCGACCTCGCTTACGGATGGGGCATTCTTGACAGGGAGGTATTCCTTGTGCTCTGGATCGTAATCTTTGCCCTCCTTGGTGTGTATCTGCTAGGGAAGATCAAATTTCCACACGACAGCGATGTGGAACATGTTTCGATTCCCCGCTTGTTCCTGGCCATTTTTTCGTTTGCCTTTGCCATCTATTTGGTACCCGGACTGTGGGGTGCACCGCTTAAAGCAATCAGCGCTTTCTCACCACCGATGTACACGCAGGATTTTAGTTTATACGATGGGGAGGTGCGTCCTAAATATACCGATTACGAAATTGGTATGGCCTACGCTAAGCAAGTAGGCAAACCGGCATTGCTCGATTTCTCGGGGTATGGTTGCGTAAATTGCCGCAAAATGGAAGCATCGGTGTGGACCGATCCCCGCGTAAAAAATATCATCGACAACGAATACGTTTTAATTACGTTGGTAGTGGACGACAAAACGCGGCTGCCTCAGGTAATTGAAGTGGAAGAAAACGGAAGAATCACCCGACTGAAAACCGTTGGCGACAAATGGAGCTACCTGCAACGCCATAAATTCGGAGCCAACGCACAGCCGTATTACATCGCATTGGATAACGAAGGGAAACCCGTGAGCCCCCCATATGCTTACGACGAAAATGTGGAAAAATACATCGAATTTCTGCAGACAGGATTAAGAAACTACAGAAAAAAACAATCGAACCGACACAACAATCAAACGGATATAACCACCGGACATAACCTTCGAACCGACGTTATAATCAAAACGATATAAAAAACTAATCAAA
>JAQVEB010000322.1 GCA_028698105.1 Petrimonas sp.
TGAGCACCGCGTGAATGGTGAGCACGTTGTATTCGCCATCCACCGACCACAAGTGCAAATCGTGCACGCTTTCCACTTCGGGAAACGACAGCGCAATGTCCCTCACCTCATCGGTTTTGATGCTTACGGGAGCGCCTTGCAGGATGATCCGTAAACTGTCTTTGATGTTTTTATATACGTTGGATAACACGTAAACCGCTATCGCGATGGAAAGAATCGGATCAAGGATCGGTACATTGGCAAACATCATCACAATAGCGCCAACCAGCACCGCCGCCCAGCCCAGCACGTCTTCCATCATGTGCAAAGAAACCACCCGTTCGTTGATAGAGTGCCCTTTGCGCAAGCGCAAAACGGCCGCGCCGTTCATCACAACGCCTAAAATGGCAAGAAACAACATGCCTTTGGCATCGGGCTGCTCCGGGTGAAACAAACGGGGAACCGATTTCGTGAGCACCAGCACACTGCCCACGGTAAGAATAATGGAATTAATAACCGCGCCCAGCAACGAAAACCGCTTGTAACCATACGTGTATTGCGCGTTGCTGCCGCGTTTGGCCACTTTCTGAAAATACCACGACAAGCCGAGCGAAAAACTATCGCCCAAATCGTGCACCGCGTCGGAAAGAATTGCCACGGAATTCGTCAGAAAGCCGCCCACAAACTCAACAACGGTAAAAAACACGTTCAGAAAAAACGCCGCGCTTATATTTTTTACGTCCTCGTGGTGGTGCGAGTGGTTATGATGTGGTGTGCTCATACGTTTTTTATCATCTATAACATCTGCGAAAAATGATTGTTCAACACAACATAATTCGATTGAAAAACATATCTTTGCATGCACATTATATCGTTTACGTATGAAAAAGACCGTTGAATTTTTTATCCTGTTGGCCGCGCTTGCGCTTGTGTTGTGCAATACCGGCTGTGATGGCGGCAGCCGTTCCGGCAGTATGAGTGAAGCGCCCATGGCCGAAAAATCGTGGGCAGCGGACGAGAAGCAGTCGTTGCCAGCTGCTCCCGAAGAAATCAATGCCGATACGGCAACTTACGAACGAAAACTCACCAAAACCGGTTCCATTCGCTTTCAATCTTCCGATATGGGAAAGACGCGACTATTGCTCGCGAACGCCGTTTCGGAAACCCAAGCCTATATTTCGAGCGAAAACGCTTCCGAAACCGGCGGCCAGATTGAAAACACGGTAACCATTCACGTTCCAGCCGGAAATTTCGATGCGTTGATGCAGAAAATCGAGTCCAGCGCAATGAAAATAGATTACAAGAACATTGATGTTCAGGACGTTACGCAGGAATACATTGACCTCGACACGCGCATCCGCACGAAAAAAGAGGTGGAAGTCCGTTATCAGGAACTGCTCAAACGTGCCAACACGGTGGACGAAATACTGAAAATTGAAGCGCAGATCGGCGACATCCGCGCCGAGATCGAATCGGCCGAAGGCCGTCTGCGCTATCTCTCCAGGCAAGTAACATACAGCACCCTCACGGTAACGTATTACGAACGCAACACGCAATTCCGGTTCGTCCACAAAATGGGCAACGCCCTCCGAAACGGATAGAACAACCTGCTTTGGGTGATCGTGGGCGTGGCAAACCTGTGGGCGATAATCTTGTTCGTCGCTGTCGTGTGGATCGTTATCGCTTATCTTGTGAAAAGAAGAAAGAAAAAAATTCCATAACTTAAACATATTGATTATGAAACTCACCCGTGCATTCATTTTTGGTGCTTTGGCAATTGCCATCGCATCTTGTAACAACACTAAAGAAGAAACAAAAATTTTGAAACAATCCGATTTTCCCGCTCCGCCCGTGGCGGAAGTAATTCCCGACACCTTCACCAATTTCGGGAAACAACGCATTGATAACTATTTTTGGTTGAAAGACAAAAACAACCCGAAAGTTATCGAATACATCAAAGCCGAGAACGCGTACACCGATACCGTGATGGCTTCCACAAAAGATTTGCAGAAAACCATTTACGATGAAATTCTCGGCCGCATAAAAGAAGACGATGAAAGTTTCCCCTCGTTCAAAGACGGCTACTATTATTACACCCGCACCCAAAAAGGCAAACAATATCCGGTTTATCTGCGTAAAAAAGGTTCGTTGGATGCTCCCGAAGAGGTGATTTTCGATGTGAACGCCATGGCAGACGGAAAAGAAGCCTTTATCTTCCGTGGTTATTCCATCAGTCCCGATAACAGCAAAGCGGCCTATTTTTACAACGAAACCGGCTCGTATGCCGAGTTTGTGATGAAGATCAAAGATCTGGCTTCGGGCGAAGAAGTGGGTTTTTCCGTAAACGGAGCTACTTCGGCTGCTTGGGCAAACGACAACAAAACCCTATTTTACAGCACGATAGACAAAACACTGCGTTCTTATCAAATCCATCGTCAAATGTTGGACGCGCCGCAAAGCGCCGTGGTTTATGAGGAAAAAGACCCCAAATTTTCAGCGTACGTAGGCGCCGAAAAAACCAAACAATACATCTTTATTTCCTGCGGAAGCTCAACCACTTCCGAAGAACTGTTCATCTCTGCCGATAAACCGACGGATGCTTTCAAATCGTTCCTGCCGCGTGTAAAAGATGTGGAATACTCGGTTGAGCCGCATAAAGACCGGTTTTTCGTCCGCTATAAAGACAAGGAAAACCTCAACGGCATGATCTACGAACTACCCAAAACGGGGTATGAAGACAAAAACATGTGGAAAGTGTTTTCGCCGCACAGCGACAGCGTTCGCATTGACGGCATTGACGTGTTGAAAGATTACGTCGCGCTGGAACTGCGCAAAAACGGCCTTAGCGAAATTCAACTTAAGCCGGTGAGCGGCGGCGAAAGTAAAACCATCGTTTTCCCGGAACCGGTTTACACCGTTTCGCTGGGCGGAAATCCCGAATACGACTCCACGACCATCCGTTATTCCTATACTTCGCTGAACCGGCCCAATACGTTGTACGAGTATGACATCAATACCGGCGAAAGCAAGGTGTTGAAGGTGCAGGAAGTGCCTTCGGGCTTTAATCCGGACGATTATACGGTGGAACGCCTATGGGCTACTGCCGCAGACGGCGTGAAAGTGCCTTTCGCCATCGTCTATAAAAAAGGGTTGAAGAAAGACGGTGCAAATCCTGCGCTGCTCTACTCTTACGGAAGTTACGGCATAACCTCGGATGTGTATTTCAGCACGAGCGTTTATAGTTTGATAGACCGTGGTTTCGTGTACGGCATCGCGCAAATCCGCGGCGGCAGCGATATGGGCGAACAGTGGTACGAAGACGGCAAGCTGCTGAAAAAGAAAAACACGTTCACCGATTTCATCGCGTGCAGCGAAAAACTCATTGCCGACGGTTACACCTCGGCCAACAAACTTGCCGCCATGGGCGGCAGCGCCGGCGGCTTGCTCGTGGGCGCAGTGGCCAATATGCGCCCCGATCCGTACCAAACTATTGTGGC
>JAQVEB010000036.1 GCA_028698105.1 Petrimonas sp.
GCGTGGGAATTCCGATTCCCAGGTTTACTACATCGCCGTCTCTGAGTTCGAGCGCAACACGCCGTGCGATAACTTCTCTGATTTGATCTTTGTCCATAACATTTACCCCTAAATTCCCTAAAGGGGAGTTGGTGCGGGGATTTTTTAAAGTTTATTTCTATCGTTTTATTTTCACTTGTTGAATAAATGTTTTTTAGATTCCTCACTTCGTTCGGAATGACAACCGTATGGAAAGTCGTCTTAGCTTCCGATGTCCCCTTCAGGGGATTTAGGGGTTCTTTCTTCTTGTCATTTCCTGCGCAATATACGATGCCACATCATCGGCGTAGGTGTTCATGCCAAATCCGGCGTCGTAACCGAGTTCTTTTGCCAACTCGTGCGATATACGCGGGCCGCCGGCACAAAGAATCACTTTGCTGCGCAAGCCTTCGGCCTCGAGCATCTCCACCAGTTCTACCATGTTTTTTATATGCACATCTTTTTGCGTAACGGTTTGCGACACTAAAAGCGCATCGGCATTCGTTTCTATGGCTTTGGCGATCAACTCCTCATTCAACACCTGACTGCCCATATTAATCGCATCGAACATTTCGTAGCGCTCCAATCCGTAGCGCCCTGCAAAGCCTTTCATGTTCATAATGGCATCGATGCCGACGGTATGCGCGTCGGTTCCGGTACTGGCGCCCACGACAATTATTTTTCGACCGATATTCTCTTTCACAAACGCATCGGTTTCCTGCATGCTCCATTTCGCAGCATCTATTTTCGGGACGTGGATTTTTGTGTAATCTACTGTTCCGGTGTAGCTTCCGTAGCAGTTGAAAAACGTAAATCCTTCTTTCAACTCTTTGTAATAAACGACTTGCGGGTTGTCGAACCCCATTTTGCGAAGCAACAGTTTTGCGGCTTCGGTGGCTTCGTCTCCGGCGGGAACGGGCAAGGTAAAGCTCAATTGCGTTTTACCGTCGTTCATGGTGTCGCCGTATGGTTTTATTTTTGTCAGATCCAGCGTTTGGTCGAAATCGTTGGAACGGGTGTTGTATAATCCTTCGCTCATAATTCTTCGTGTTTCGGGTTCATCATCAGGTCAATAAACGGGTTGTAATAATGCGTACCTTTCATTGATACACCGGAGAGTCCTTTGCCGCCTGTTTTGGCGCGTTTTACGTTTCCGAAAATGCCCTTTTCTATCGCGGTGAAAAGTCCTTCTTCCTGAAGTTCTTCGAGTAGCGCGATGGTTTTATCAAGTACTTCCTTGGCGCGTGTCTGAATAATTCCGCCCTCTTTAAATTCCACTTCGTCGCCAATATTGCGCATGTTGTTAAAGATGTATTTGGCGTTTTCGATAGACAGATAACGGTCGCTCATAAACGGCGTGTGGATGGCTTCGGTAGGCATTCCCAAGAGTTGAATTCCCTGGTGTGTCCATACGCCGATCATATTGAAAAGTGCGTCCTGCAAGTGTCCTTTAAAAATATTTCCCGTCATAAATTTGGTGGGCGGCATGTATTTGAGCGGTGCTTTCGGAAATATTTCGCGAGTCATTTGCGCTTGCGCAAGCTCTAAAAGGAACCCGTTTTCGAGATCGGGATTCATTTCAAAAGCATGTCCCAATCCCATTTGTTCTTCTGGAAGCCCCGCGAGCAGGGCCAGTTGTTCATTAATCAAATCGGACGCCAAAACGGTGTGTGCTTCTTCCACGGCGTCGGCGGTGGTCAGATAATTATCTTCGCCCGTGTTGATGATTACGCCCGCGAACCCGTTGATTACGCGCGACATAAATTGGTCAACCATTGTACGTTGCATATTGATGTCGCGGAAAAGAATGCCGTAAAGCGCATCGTTGAGCATCACGTCGAGTCCCTCCAACGCGCCCATCGCGGCGATTTCGGGCATACACAATCCCGAACAGTAATTGCACAGACGGATGTATCGTCCTACGTCTTCGCCTACCTTATCGAGCGCTCCGCGCATGATGCGAAAATTCTCCTGCGTGGCGTAGGTTCCACCGAAACCTTCGGTAGTGGCGCCAAACGGCACATAGTCGAGCAAGCTTTGTCCGGTGGTACGGATTACGGCAATAATGTCGGCTCCCTGTCGGGCAGCGGCTTCGGCTTGTACCACGTCTTCGTAAATATTTCCCGTGGCAACGATTACGTAAAGATACGGACGACTTCCCTCGCCGATGGTGGCGAGATAGTGTTCCCGTTTTTTTCGTCTTTCGGTAATCTGTTGGATGCTTGCCTTTACAAACGGCTGTAAGGCTTGTGCTACTTCGTTTTTCGTGCGAAACGGAAAAGCTGTGATATCTAAGCTTTCCGATGCTACACGTTCGGCTATTTGTTGCGGTGATTGTCCCGTTTCGATAACCGCATTACCCAAAAAGAAAAGCGCGCCGTGTTCCAACACATTTTTGTTTTTTAAATCGTCCACCAATACGTTGGGCAATGGCGCTCCCGTATCGTCCACGTTATCAATCCCCACCAATCGGCAGAGTGTTCTTTCCACTGCCACGGTGGTGTAATTGTCGGCAAAACGCTGCACATCAGCGGCTATTTTAGCGGCTACGTCGCGCGCGCGTTGCACTTTGTTGAAATCTATTCCGAGTTTGCTTTTGGTCATATATTTTTTTTGTTATTCACTCTGTGCTATTTGGCTACGCCGTTATCCCGTAGTAATTGGTCGTGGTGGAAAATATTTTACCTGCACGACGAACTACAATCGAATAACTATTGAGTTTCCATTGAATATCATTTCTTTAAATATTTTTTTGTTCGTTCTAAAATATCTTTATCTACTCCTAAAATCTCCGCTATTTTTAGCGCTTCATGCGGTACTTCTTTTTCAGTGGTCTCTTCCAACGAATAATCAATAAAAGAGTTTATGTTGGAAATGGTTATTGTTTCATTGTTCCGGTTTTCGGTAAAACCTTTCACACGCAGTTTGCGGCATGGAATGTCGATGCTGTAATGCGTGGTGATGAGCGATTGTATGTTGTGCTGTATCAAGAAATCGAGCATTCCGCAAACGATGGCTTTTCCTTCGGCAGGATTGGTGGTGCGGGCGAGTTCATCAATAAGAACTAATTGCCTAATACCTTTATACGTGTTGTCGATGGTGGTGTTTAACCGGAGCATTTCGGCGGCGAAAGAAGATAGTCCTTGCAGTTCGTCTTCGCCATCGCCCGCGCTCGTAACGATTTGCTCAACGGGTACGATTGTTGCCGATTGTGCCGCCACATAAAACCCGAACTGCGCCATGGTTTGCGCCAACGCCACGCTTTTGAGTAACACGCTTTTGCCCGCCATATTGGCTCCGGTAATGACGGTGGGCTGCATTGGGATAGAGATGTCCACAGGTTGGAACTCTTTGTTTTGTTGTTGCAACGCGTTTTTTATTTCGGGGTGGAACAATCCTTTATAAGATGTTTCGTTATCGCCAATGGTGGGTTTGCAAAGGCCTAATTCCTTTATCTTAATGGCTTTTGCCAAAACGATGTCTAATCGGGCAACTTCTTGCAACGCTTGTGATAACGCTTGCACGTGCGGAAAAAGTTGCTGTGCGATGTTTTTTCGGACTTCGTCTTCAATTCGTTGTGCCTGAAAACGAATAGGCTCTATATCTTTTTCGTCGGATTTGTTTGCCGTCATTCGGTTTAACTGCGTACGCAACGATGCCAGAACCGATGAATATTTGTCGTAAATATAAAAGTGCGGGATGCGTTTCTTTTCGGGGTCAAGCGTATCAATAACTGTTGTGAGCGAGGGTATGTCGATAAAAGTTATTTTTAATTCCGTTACGTACTCGCGAATGGATTTTGCCAATAGGGCGAAATGTTTTATCTCGAACAGTTCAATGTCATTCAACACGTTTTCGGTGGACAGAACCTGAATGGTTCCCGATATATCGCGCAATTGCATCAACTTGGTAAGCAGCATCGACAGCGGTTTTTCATTTTCCCGTGCATTCACAATTTTACAAGCCGTTTCGGTCTCCGCCAAAGCCCTCTCCACATCTTCTTTTTCGGTCAGAAACGGCAATGAAAGCAACTGCTTTCGTCCGATGGAAGAAAGTATATTCAGGGAGTCAATAATATATTTGAATCCGCTGATTTGTTGTATGGCTTGTTTAATCATCGCTACGCTGTTATTCGCGCTTTGCGCGTTATTCACTCCGTGTTATTTACTCATTTCATTCGCGTAATTCGTTGTGGTGTATAACAAATTCAACAACACAACTAATTACAACCGAATAACTATTGAATATCCATTGAATTACTCATTTTCCTCACATCATACACCTCCACGCCCAACGCCTTTTTCATTTCTTCTCGCAACGTGTCGGAATCGAGCAGAAAACCGCTTGGCGACAGAGGGTTTATCGTTACGGCAATCAACTTGCTTCGTGTCACGCTTTTTATCGAATTGCCGCTTTTCAAAAACGAGTTGAACTCTTTTTGTGAAACGAATATCTTGGTGAAATCGTTCACGATAAGTTCCACGTTTCGGTTCTGTATCCGCAGGAAAGAGAGCAACTTATCGCTCACGGCTCCCGATACATATATCCTCGTGCCGAATCGGAAAATATCTTTCTCCCGCCTGTCGAGCAGAAACACCGACGGAATTTCCAAATCGTGTACATTGCCTTCGGCATCTATCGCCCACATCCCACTATTGAGCGATTGCAGTTTTGCGGCAAGCGCACTCTCCACAGTGGGCAGTTGGATAAGCTGCTGCACAAATCGTGTTTGGCGAACTAACTGCGGAATATTTGCCGAAAGTGCCGCTCCCGTAGCCAGAATCATCGCATCGGTAACGGCGGGTGAGGCAAGGCTGAGGCGCGACAATGCACCATCCACTATCGTGGTCTGAACACCAAATTGTCCCATTTCATCGATAAGCCGCTTTACTCCGGCTGTGTCCGACGGTCCCGACAGAATCACTTTTCCCGTCGATTGCGCCCGTGCCGTTATCAATCGTCCCAATGCTGTTCGATCATTACTTATATTCAGAATCTCCGATACAATTCTACGTTTGAGGTAATGCTTTTCGGAAGTTACAAATATCATTCCTTCGAAAAGGGTTATCTCCGGTTTGGGCGTTCGTGTAACGCTGTCGGTTTGCTCGCCGTCCACGCCGATAGATGTCAGCGCTACCTGCGTATCCATCTTCTGCAACCGGTGGAGCACGTAATTCAGCGTTTCTGTCTTGCCGGTATTTTTTTCCAATCCGACGATGGAAACGCTGCGGTGGGATAATATGTTGTTTATAAAGGGCATTTGCGATTTGCGATTTTTGCCCCTCCCCAAACCTCCCCATAAGGGAGGGCGACGACTGCGATGAAACAGTTTGAAATCTTTCATCGGAGTTGTCTTCCCCTCTTTTGGAGGGGATTGAGGGGAGGCCCGTAAACCTGAAATTTTTAAATCTAATGTCCGTTCCGTTTAAACCGGTTCAAATCCTTTGGCTCCAGCGACAATTTTCGTCCCGAAAGCAAGGCTGCCACACCTTCCTTTTTCTGTCTGGAACATTCGGGACAGTGACAATCTTCTTTGTAATCTTCGGGTTCGGTATATGCACTGATAACGCCTTCGTAGTTGCGCACGATAACACGGTTGGTGGATTGCGAAATCATGTACGTGGGCATCACGGGAACTTTCCCGCCGCCGCCCGGCGCGTCCACCACGAATGTGGGTACGAGATAGCCGGAGGTGTGTCCACGCAGGTTTTCAATGATTTCGATACCTTTCGACACGGGCGTGCGGAAATGTCCGATACCTTTCGATTGATCGCAAATATAGATGTAATACGGCCGAACGCGGATACGTCCCAGTCCGTGAACGAGTTCGCGCATTACGTAGGTACAGTCGTTGATGCCGCGCAGCAGCACGGTTTGATTGCCCAGCGGCACACCGGCGTTTGCCAGCTTGGCGCAAGCTTCGGTAGCTTCGGGCGTGATTTCGTTAATGTGGTTGAAATGCGTGTTGAGCCAAACGGGATGATATTTTTTGATCATCTCACAAAATTCATCGGTAATACGTTGCGGCATTACCACAGGAACACGCGTTCCAAAACGAATAATCTCAACATGAGGAATTTCACGCAAACGTTTCAGAATATACTCAATGCGGTCATCGCTCATCAGCAGGGCATCGCCACCCGAAAGCAGTACATCGCGGATTTCCGGTGTTTTGGCGATGTATTCGAGGCCTTTTTCGATGCGTTCCGTGGGCGCGCTTGCATCCTTCTGGCCGGCAAAGCGGCGACGCGTGCAATGGCGGCAATACATGGCACACATGTCGGTGATGAGGAACAGCACGCGGTCGGGATAACGATGGGTAAGGCCGGGCGCGGGCGAGTCGCCGTCTTCGTGCAACGGGTCTTCGAGGTCGCCGCGCGAAACGTGCAACTCGTTGATCGTTGGAATTGCCTGCTTGCGGATGGGGCAATGCGGGTCTTCCGTGTTTATCAAACTCAAGTAATACGGTGTGATGGCCATTCGCAGCGTTTTGAGCGATTCGCGCACACCTTCCTCTTCTTCCGGCGTGAGCCGGATGTATTTTTTGAGGTCTTCAAGCGTCTCAACGCGGTTTTTCACTTGCCATTTCCAGTCGTTCCATTGTTCATCGGGAACGTGTGAAAAAAATTGGCGGTTTGATGTGTTCATAATTTTTAGATTTTGCATCGGGTAGAGACGTGGCATGCCGCGTCTCTACATGCGATTAAGCGTATAATTCCGTAAAAATACTCCTTAGTTTTTCGCTTTCGCGCAGCAATTGCAGCGTAATCTCAGCGTGTCCGCGGGTGTAACCGTTACCCACAATCATCGTTACGTCACTGCCCACGCCTTCGGCGCCGAGAGCGGCTTTCGTAAAACTGGTCGCCATGGAGAAGAAATAAACCACGCCCGTGTCTTTGGTGATAAGGATGCTTGTCATTTCCGTATCGGGGATGTTTACGTTGTTAATGGTGACATCGGCAAGTTGTCCGCCCGTAAGTTCTTCTATTTTTTCGAGTACAGCAACGGGTTGTGTGGCATCAGCAGAGAAAACGTGGTCGCAGAAACCCAGGTTGATGAGACGGTCGGTACTTTTTTGGGAGTGCGTTATCCCGATAACTTTCCCGGTAACTCCGGCGCGTTTTTTGGCTTCATAGCAACAGAGCATTCCCGATTTTCCACCGGCGCCGATGATAACTACCGTATCACCCGGTTTTACCAGTTTGGCGGTTTGTGCAGGAGCTCCTGCTACGTCTAACGCCGATAGGGCGAGTTTTTCGGGGAGGTCGGTTGGAATTTTGGCGTAGATACCACTTTCGAAGAGGATGGCTTTGCCGTCGATATCTACTTGGTCCACATCGTCGCGAATTTCTTTGATGTTATCTATACGAAGCGGTGTAAGTGAGAGCGAAACGAGGGTAGCGATTTTATCGCCCACTTTCAAATCGGTTTTTCCGATAAGTGCATCGCCAATTTTCTCTACCGTCCCCAGCAACATTCCACCCGAACCCGTCCACGGGTTGCGGTGTTTACCTTGCTTGGCCACGATATCGAACATAATTTCCTTGATTTTCCCGTGGTCGCCTCCGGCGCGTGCCGAAATATCGGTAAACGATGCCGAGTCGATATTAAGGGTTTGCACATCAATGAGGATTTCGTTGTCGTAAATCTCATCCATGTTGTTATCAATTTTGTTTGCCGGTTGCGGCAATACGCCTTTCGGCTCAATTACGCGATGTGTGCCGTATTTGTTTCCTTTTTTCATATTTTGTTGTTAGATATAAGCCCCCTAAATCCCCCGAAGGGGGACTTTTGGCAGCCGAATGGTTTTATATTATGTCGTTTTCAAATCTTTATAGCGGTTTTAAATTCAATATTTTTCTTGCTTCTGCCGGTGTAGCAATTTCCCGCCCGAGAAGTTTGGCCATTTGCACCACTTTTTCTACGAGTTCGCCATTGGATTTAGCCAAGACGCCGCGCGACAGATAAAGATTGTCTTCAAATCCTACGCGAACATGGCCGCCCATAGCAATGGCGTGCGCAGCAAGCGTAAATTCGCTTCGCCCGATTCCGGTGGCTGTCCACGTGGAGCCGGCAGGAATGCGGTTTACCATCCATACGAGGTTTTCTACCGATGCCGATGCGCATCCGGGAACACCGAGCACGAAATTGAACTGCATGGGTGCGCCGGGAACTTGTCCTTTGGATGCCAGGTGAAGCGCCGTTTCCAGATGTCCCATTTCAAAGCATTCGTATTCGGGCTTAATGTTGTTTTCCATCATTCGTTTTCCGAAATCACGCATCATGGGAATGGTGTTTTCGAATACTTCGTCGCCGAAATTGCAGGTTCCGCAATCGAGCGTTGCCATTTCGGGAAATAATTCGGTAGGTTGCAGGCGCTCTTCGGCAGTCATTCCTACGGCTCCGCCGGTGGAAGGAAGTAAAATAACGTCGGGGCGCTCTTTTTTTATAGCGTCCATACACACACGAAAACGTTCTTTGTTTTGTGTCGGCGTGCCGTCGTCTTCACGCACATGCACGTGCACGATAGCGGCTCCGGCATCGTAAGCCGATACAGCTTCGCGCACAAGTTCTTCAACTGTATAAGGTACTGCGGGATTGTGTTCTTTGGTTACTTCCGCTCCGCAAATGGCGGCTGTGATGATAAGTTTTTCCATTTTTTGGGGATTGAAAAAGATTGAATGAGATTGAGAAAGATTGATGGCAAACAGTCTAATCTTTTCACTCTAATTATACATTTTGCATTATGAATTATGCATTGTTTTGTCGTCTCTGGCAACTCTTCGGCACCACACACGTTCCGCTGGCACGGCAAACCACGACGGGTTCTTCCAGCACATCGGCTGCCGATGCAGAAATATCGGGACGAGGTTTGATAACTTTTTTGGCTTCAAACGTCATTTTGCGTGACGAATTTCCGATATGTGTTATCTCGCCTGTGGCTTCAATATAATCGCCGGCGTAAACCGGAGCCAGAAATTCTACATTGTCGTAGGCTACGAAAAGTCCTTCATCGCCATCGTTGATGATAAGCAACTCTGTAGCCACATCGCCAAAAAGTTGAAGCATTTTTGCACCGTCAACCAGATTTCCTCCGTAATGTGCGTCGTGAGCGCTCATCCGCACTCTGATAAGCGATTTTTTTCCAGGTTCTTCCATTGCATTTGAATTTTAATGATTTCTTTTCAATTATTTCCTCTTCCTGAAGTCTCGTTGGGGATTTAGGGGTTCACGATGTAATCCACAAAAATATAAGGTGTGTGAATACTTTCGGTATTTAACGCGCCGGCCGGTTTTATCTCATCTATCTCCGCAATAACGGTATCGGCGGCCATGGCCATTAACGGGTTGAAATTCTGCATGGTACCTTTGTAGATGAGGTTTCCCATATCGTCGCCCGTGGAGGCTTTGATCAGCGCAACATCGGCGCGAAGCGGTTTTTCGAGCAGATAGTCTTTTCCGTCCACATTAACCAACTGTCTTCCTTCTTCGATAACCGTTCCGATACCCACCGACGTGAGTACGCCGCCTAAGCCGGAGCCCCCGCACCTGACCCGTTCCGCGAGACTGCCCTGCGGGCAAAATTCAACTTCCATTTCTCCGCTGCTCATTCGCTGGCCGGAAGATGGGTTTGTTCCGATATGCGAAACGATGAGTTTTTTCACCTGACCGTTCGCAACCAGCTTTCCACAGCCTTTGTCGGGAAATGCTGAATCGTTAATGATCAGCGTTAAATCTTTCACACCCGATGCAACCAGCGCATCAATGATTTTTTCCGGTGCGCCATGTCCCAGGAATCCTCCTACCATCACGGTCATGTTGTTTCTGACCATCGCCGCGGCATTTTCACATGATATAAATTTATTCATTTTTCTATGTTATTATAAATTAATCGAATTACTGAAAAACGGGGTGCGGTGTGCGGAATGACAGACACGCGTGAGTCCGGTAAAAAGCCTGTGCACATTTCGCGAGATAGCAACAAGCCGGTCATGAACCGCATTGCCGTTGTTTATTATCGTCCACATTGCTTCATAAGCTTTATGGTTACGAGTTTTAAGGTACTTTGCCCATTTCATGACGATGAACTAATTTTCAGGTTTTTCCATTAGAATCTGTACGACAAAAATAATGAATCTTTTTACAAGAACAAGGGTTTTTCTCAAAAAATAGTCGCATTAAGACACTCATTTATAGAAAGATAAGTTTGATATTTTAATAGTGTAACCGATATTTTTTTAGCAAATTTATCGTTAGGGCGAAAAAACAGTTCTAAATTGAAATGTAAAACAGAATTATCCTTGAAGATTATTTATTTTAAAAGGCGGAAAATTCATAAATAGCGCAGAAAAATTTGTGTTGTAATCAAAGATAACTTACTTTCGTATTTCAATCCTGAAAATGTTTTTAGTATGATAAGACGCACTTTTTTCTTCCTGTTGGCCTTCTTGGCTATTGGTGGACTGAGGGCACAACAAGCAGTGGATTTGGTGAATCCGTTTATCGGGTCGTCCAATTACGGAACAACCAATCCGGGCCCGGTATGTCCCAACGGTATGATGTCGGTCGCTCCGTTTAATGTGATGGGATCAGGCGATAATAAATTCGATAAAGACAACCAATGGTGGTCAACGCCTTACTCCAGCGACAACAGCTTCTTCACGGGTTATTCGCACGTGAATCTGAGCGGCGTGGGTTGCCCCGAGTTGGGTTCGCTTTTGCTCATGCCTACGGCAGGGGATTTGAAGGTGGATTACCGCGAATACGGCAGCAAATACACAACCGAAAAAGCTACGCCCGGATACTACACGAATTATCTGACAAAATATAACATTAAAACCGAAGTTTCGGCAACCACGCGCAGCAGCATTGCCCGGTTCACATTTCCCGAAGGCAAAGCGAATATCCTGATGAATCTGGGACAGGGGCTGAACAATGAATCCGGCGCGTGGATGCGTCGCGTGAGCGACACCGAAATTGAAGGAATGAAACTGCTGGGAACTTTTTGTTACAATCCGCAAGCGGTGTTTCCGATCTATTTCGTGATGCGCCTGAACAAAAAACCGCTAAACACCGGCTTTTGGAAAAAACAACGCGAAATGACCGCCGAAGCGGCTTGGGACAACACCGCCGGGCAATATAAATTGTATGAAAAGTATGGGCGCGACATTGCCGGAGACGATATCGGCGCCTACTTTTCATACAATGTTGCGGAGGGCGAGAGCATTGAAGT
Source organism: Petrimonas sp. (assembly GCA_028698105.1). Classification (GTDB taxonomy): domain Bacteria; phylum Bacteroidota; class Bacteroidia; order Bacteroidales; family Dysgonomonadaceae; genus JAQVEB01. The sequence continues at coordinate 11,252 of JAQVEB010000036.1, forward strand.
GCAAATGGGTGTTTCGTTCGTCAGCACAGCCAACGCACGCGAAAATTTAGCTGCGGAACAAAACGGATTTAACTTCAACGACGTTTCGGCCAACGCCCGCAAACAATGGGAAGAGGCGCTGTCGCGCGTTAAGATCGAAGGCGGAACGCCTGACGAGCAAACTATTTTCTACACAGCGTTGTATCACACGCTCATCCATCCGAATATCCTCAACGACGTAAACGGCGACTATCCGGTTATGGAAAGCGATTCCATCCGAAAAACCGCCACAAACCGCTACACGGTTTTTTCGTTGTGGGACACATACAGGAACGTACATCAGTTAATGACGTTGCTCTATCCCCAAAAACAACTCGATATGGTTCGCTCCATGGTTGACATGTACAAAGAGAGCGGCTGGCTGCCGAAATGGGAGCTTTACGGCAGAGAAACGCTCACGATGGAGGGCGATCCGGCTATTCCGGTAATTGTGGATACGTGGATGAAAGGATTGAAGGATTTTGATGTGGAAGCGGCTTACGAAGCCATGTACAAATCGGCTACAACAAGCGAAGATAATTTTCTTCGTCCCGATAACAACGACTATCTATCGTTAGGCTATGTTCCCCTGCGCGAGGAATTCGACAATTCGGTTTCGCACGCGCTGGAATATTACATTGCCGACAATGCCTTATCGAAATTCGCTGCCGCGTTGGGCAAAAAAACCGATGCAACCCGTTTCTATGAGCAATCGCTCAACTACAAAAAATATTATTCGAAAGAATTTGGAACGTTGAGGCCGTTGCTGCCTGACGGGCGGTTTCTCCCGAAATTCGATCCGAAACACGGCGCTAATTTCGAACCGGTTCCCGGCTTTCATGAAGGTGCGGCCTGGAACTACACGTTTATGGTCCCGCACGACATAAACGGCCTGATAAAACTGAACGGCGGCAACAAAAAATTCGTACAAAAACTCCAACAGGTTTTCGACAACGGTTTGTACGATCCGTCAAACGAGCCCAATATTGCTTATCCGTATCTTTTCAGCTACATAAAAGGAGAAGAGTGGCGCACGCAAAAACTCACGCTGGAACTGCTGGCAAAATACTTCAAAAACCAGCCCGCGGGCTTGCCCGGGAACGACGACACCGGGACAATGTCGGCCTGGGCTGTGTTTTCCATGATGGGATTTTATCCCGATAACGCCACCGACCCCTCATATACGTTCACCACGCCTGTTTTCGATAAGATAACCTTGCGGTTAGACCCGCGATATTATGGAAAGGATCGTCTGGAAATTAAGGCTATCCGCCCATCCAAAAACGCCCGCTTCATTGATAAAATAACCGTAAACGGCAAACGATGGAACAGTTACCGCATTTCGCACGAGCAACTTATGAAAGCCGGAGAGATCACCTTTTATCTTTCCGATAAAAAATAACTAAAAAACCTCCCGAAACTTTCGGAAGGTTTTTTAGTTCTAATGCTCGATGACTTTATGATGATTATCCGATCAATTTTGCAGTTATTAATACTCATCTTCGTTAAAGAAAAAATCTTCTTTGCTCGGGTAATCGGGCCAAATATCTTCGATGGATTCAAAAATTTCGCCTTCCTCTTCGATCTCTTGTAAGTTTTCGATAACCTCTAACGGGGCGCCCGATCGTTGTGCAAAGTCAATTAATTCGTCTTTTGTAGCAGGCCATGGAGCATCTTCGAGTTTCGAAGCCAATTCTAATGTCCAATACATAATGCTATTTTATATAATTAAACGTTATTCTCAATTTTCGCGCAAATATAATAAAATTTCATATATTTCCTTGTTCCCAGAACACTTCTTTGCCCGATTTGTTGCTTTCTTTGCGCGCAAGAACGAAAAAATAATCCGATAATCGGTTCACGAAAGTGGTAATATTTTGATCTACAGGATATTCCTGTGATACGTGATAAATGCGCCTTTCAGCCCTGCGGCAAACCGATCGGCAAATATGCGCCCGCGACGCAGCCTCGTTCCCTCCGGGAAGAATAAAACGGGTGAGTTTCGGCAGACTGCTATCCAATGCATCAATTTCGTGTTCAATGCGCGAAATATCATCTTCCGATATAATGCTGGCCGCTTTTGGCGCCAAAGCTTCGGTCTCCGTGGCCAGATAGGAGCCCACGGTAAACAGTTTGTGCTGCACGAACGAAAGAAAACGCCGTGTCTCTTCGTCTTCCATAGCACAGATCAACCAGCCCGTGAAACTGTTCAACTCGTCCACCGTGCCGTACGATTCAAGACGAATATGCGTTTTCGGCACACGCGTGCCGCCCACCAGCGATGTTTTGCCCTTATCGCCTGTCTTGGTGTATATCAAGCTTTTTTTCATTATCGAAAGGTATGATGTTATTTAAAGGATATAGTTTAATTTGTGATACGACGAATTTAATATAACAATACCGCAATTCTGAAGGTCGAAGGTCACGCGTACCCGGCTATCCTGTTTTATGCTCTTCCAAAACGCTTTTGCAGCCTTGTTTTTGTGGATATTCCGGACAACCCAACAAGTTTCGTTGCAACTGTGCTCAAAAAGTTTTTCCATCGTCCATTCGGGGTTTGTTTCTCCAAAAACTGCATCCGCGAATACCACATCGTACGTGCGTTGAGGGATAACGTCCGGAAATTGAATCCGGTTGTTTCTTATCTCCAGCAATTCATGCGCGATGGCGAGTTTTTCGGCGTTTGTCTCAATGCAGCAACACGAAATCTCTTCCGACGGCGCCGTAACAAAAAGCGTGTTCACCCCATTTCCCGAACCTATTTCTAAGACGTTTTTCGCCCCGAAAAAGTTCACAATGCGGAAAGAAAGACGATTAAATTCCGAGATTTCTTTCGTAGCGATACCAAGAGCGGAGAGATGCGCCTTGAGATCGAAATAGGCATAATATGGTGATTTTTCAGTAATTACCTTCCGGATAAAAGAAAAGGCAAAAGGTGAATGAACGCCGAATCCTTTTGCAGTACGTTTTCGTTGAAGCAGGTTGAGCATAGCAACGAAATATTTTAGATTTTACGGATCAAAGCAACGGCATAGGCCGTGATGCCTTCTTCGCGCCCCACGAATCCCATTTTTTCCGATGTGGTGGCTTTTATGGAAATGTTTTCGATGTCGGTTTTCAGTATATCGGCCAGTGTTTGCTGCATGCGCGGGATATGCGGGTTCAGCTTGGGGCGTTCGGCGCAAACCGTAGCATCAATGTTGCCCAGTGTGTAACCTTTTTGTTCGATCAAGCGGCCGGTTTTTTCCAGCAAAATTTTACTGTCTATATTTTCAAATTCAGTTGCCGTATCGGGAAAATGGTAGCCAATGTCGCGCAGGTTGGCCGCTCCCAGCAGCGCGTCGCAAATGGCGTGGATAAGCACATCAGCATCCGAATGGCCTTGCAGGCCCAGTTCGTGATCGAGCTTAATGCCGCCGATCCATAGTTCCCTGCCGGCTTGCAGGCGGTGCATATCGTAACCGAATCCGATACGGATATTCAACCCTCCCGGATTTCCCGAAGGAGGGTTTTGAGAAGGAGTATTCTTATTGTTGCGGTTTTCGTTCATTATTTCTTCGATTTTTAGGAATGCGGCTTTGGAAAAAACCGGTGGAGGGTTTACCGCATTAAATTTCGGATGCCGTCAATGTCGAATCCCAAGGAAAGACGCAACGTTTGGTCGAGAGGGTTGCTTTGAACCGTGGATACGAGATAAGCGGCATCTAACCGAAAAGCGCTTTTGATATTGAATCCGGCGCCAAAGGCGAAATATTTCCGGTTGCCTTTGTAAGCGCTTTCGTTGAAATATCCCATGCGTACGGAGAATTTCTGATCGTACGTATATTCGGTTCCCAGCGACCACATGATCTCTTTCATCTCTTCG
>JAQVEB010000323.1 GCA_028698105.1 Petrimonas sp.
GAAAAACTGTTATTTTCGTTTTGCAAATTATGTTAAAATAGTAGCAGTAGAAGGATGTGGTAATGATATTAATGAGCAAATATACAAAAAAAGCAAGGGCGTTTACGCTCATTGAGCTTTTGGTTGTTATTGCGATCATATCTTTGCTCGTGTCGATTTTGCTGCCGTCTTTGAATAAAGCACGTGAACTCGCCAGAACGGTAGTGTGTTTGACTAATTACCGCAATATCGGCACTGCCAGTTCTATGTATACTTCTGATTTTGATGGAAGATATGCTACCTCTATATATAGCAACGGAAACGACTATAGCAACGGCCTGGAGACTTGGCAGTCGCTAACATTTTCATATTTTGGAAATAATACTGATGGGCTTCATGTCAACCCTCGGGGTTCGCAAGTTCTTGATTTTGCTATCTTTAACTGTCCCTCCGCGCTAAAAAACAAAGCTAGCCATGAGGTGGCTGCTTTTGGTTGCTCTGCCAATATGTATATTTGCGGCATCAATTTACTTGATTATGGCTTTTCTTCTCCTGGAATGTCGAGTTCATCTGCCAACCCCGATATGATCACTCATGCCGAAACGTCAATAGGCACGAACCGTCCGCTAGGTGTGGCTATGGCTTACCCATCCGATAGTGTACATTGCGATAGTGGAACTCTCTGGTCTGGCATGACGATGACGATGATGAATCATCTTGATTCAACCAATGTTCTATGGGTTGATGGCCATGCATCGAATGAAAAAGATATTATCGAGATGAAATCTATTATGCCGATGTCCAACCAATAAAGGGATTATGCATTTTGCGATAACGGATATTCAATCTTGCTTCAAGATGGACTTTGAGGGACAACAATATTTCAACTGCATAGGAATTATGCTTCGTGTCACTCAAGCGAGCATTTTGATTCTCATGTTGCAGGCTGTAATAAAAAAATCTGCCGCAAGGCATATTATTGGAAATGCATAGGAACTCGTTCTCGTTACCGATGTGAACCAGTTATTAAGAACAAAGTTCTTCTGCAGGACATTATTTGAAATCTTAAATAAAATAAAAGAACCATAAACTACGCCTTAGGCTTTGATCGTTAGAAGTTTCACAAAACTACGGAGATGCTACAATGTTCAGAAAGTTATTAATTGGATGTTTGGCCTTTTGGGGAATAGCCGCTGGATTCTCAAATACCGCAGTGGCGACTGAGTGTGATGCCAAAAATAAATTTTCACTTATGCCCGACAAGTCGTGGACTTTTTCGAACGGCATGTTGAAAACAGTTGACAACATACGAAAAGGAACCGCGCGTGCTTTCATCAAGTCATCCCAGGAAGTAACTTACAAGAATTGGGAACTGAAATTCAAAGTTAAGGTAATTCACCACGGGTCGATGGGGTGCAGCAGCGCGTTTGGCATTGAAGTGCCAGGTTCTTCTGGCAGGCCCATTACCCGTATATTCTGTGTCCGTGGGCACAAATTTTCCGTAGCCAAATGCTACGCCAACAATCAATCTGCAGAGCAATGTTTTATTTCTTTTATTCCTGACCAGATACTGGCAGGAGCGGGTACGCCATGGACAAAATTCAAAGTCGTGCGCCAGGATAACAAAATAACGTTGTATGTTAATGGCGAGTTTGTTGGTAGTATTGAAAATTATGAATGTGATACCAAGCGGGATATCGGATTCTATGTAAATGGAGTTGATCTGTGGTTGGATGATATCTCGATAAAGACAACAGGAGCAGTAAATCCCAAAAAATGTTCTGCCGGAGATGACAGTAAGATTGTTAATATGGTGCCGAATAGTGGCTTTGAAATTTGCACACAAGATGGCTTGGCCGATTATTGGGGATGTCCTCATTGGGGCATAACGGATCAATATTGGCTGGTAAATTTTGAAAAGTGGAAGAAAAACTTCGGTACGGATACATCGGAATTCTTTGAAGGCAACCGCAGCATGAGAATTCACAATCCGTTTGAAAAGCCTGAAGATAAACCCAACTATACCAAGGATAGAAATTTCAACGGCCTTTGCCTGCGGTCATGCATTCTGGGGGCTCTAATTAATACTGATTACGTTCTCTCTGCCTATATGAAGTCTGAGCCTAAAGGTATGAAAATAAATTTTGCAGGAAACGAAATTACCCTGTCCGATACATGGCGGCGATATGAGACCAAGTTTAGAAGAAATGATTATTTTTACTCAGATATGATCAGCATTTACCCTTTGACCAAGGGGACATTCTGGGTAGACGCAGTGCAGCTGGAAAAAGGGAACAAGGCTTCATCTTACGTGACCGGCAAGAAGGTTGGTGACCCGATTGCGAAAGGCAGCATGACCAGCTCTGTGGATATGCTCCGTGATATTAGCAGGGAACCTATTCTGATTCGCTCCAGGTATAGTGTTTATTCAAATGAAAGGGAAATTTTCTGCAAAGCGTGTATCAATTTCAGCCAGGCTGAATTGGCAGACAAGAAGTTGGTTGTGACACTCAAAGATTCCGACAATAAGGCAGTATTATCGCAGGAATTCCTAAGGCCGGCAGCCAATTGCGACATCAAGATAAATATAGAGAAATTAGATGTCGGCAACTACACTCTCGACGCTCAGCTTGTAGGTGAAGGGAATAAAGCTGTCGCCAGCATGGCTGAGCCCATCCGCAAAGTGCATGGCAAGCCTAACGAAGTCAAGATTGACAAAATCAACCATTTTATAACTGATAACGGCAAGCCTTATTTCCCATTCGGATTCTATTGGGAGGGTGGCGTCACCGATGAGATCATTCGTTATCTTGCAAAGTCTGGATTCAACACGGTTGTTCTTAAAAGCCATGCGCCATGGGACTTGCTTGATGGTGCTGATAAGGTTGGATTCAAGATAATTTATAAGGCTGAGGATATTGCCCACCGCCTTATACGCAAAAGAAGCGAGGATGAAATATCATCTGCCATTAACGAATTCAAAAAGGAATTTGATAAATACAGCACGCATCCAGCCTATCTTGGAACGATCTATTGCGACGAATCCTACGCAGCCGGCTATGGTTGGAAAGAACAAAAAAAGCTTTTTTTCGCCTATAATCGAATGAAGGAAATATCTCCTCTCAAGCTGGTCTACACCAACGATCAGCAGGATAGTGTTTATGGCTGGCTGGAATACAATCGTAAGAACTTCAATGCTCCGACATTGCGGCCCAATGATATTCCTACCGATATCTTTTCGATTGACAGTTATGCAGACCCCGATACTGAAGCGTTTTCATTTCTCGATGCCATCAATAAAATGAATGGCTGTGTGAGTAAAAAGATCGGCAAGCCGTTTTTACATGTCCTGCTCGGTTCAGGCTATTCTTTCTGGATTCCAAGAGAGTATACGCCGATTGAAGCAGAATTCTGCACCTACTCTTCAATAGTTAACGGTGCAACTGGAATTCTGTATTGGGCCAACCATCCGCACTCGCCATCCTTGTGGGAAA
>JAQVEB010000037.1 GCA_028698105.1 Petrimonas sp.
AGAGGCGTTGAACGAACTCCGGGATAACCGTTACGAATTGATTATCTGCATGCCCAATATGGATAACAGCGAGGTTTTTATGTTATCGAAAAAAATCAAAACATCGCATCCGGGCATTCCCATTGTATTGCTCACGCCTTTTTCAAAAGAGGTAACCAAAGTGCTTCAAAAGGAGGATATTAGCGCTATTGATTATGTTTTCAGTTGGTTGGGCGATACCGATTTGCTGCTGGCTATCATCAAGTTGCTTGAGGATCGGATGAACGTGGAGAACGATGTTGAAACTGTGGGCGTTCAAACTATTTTATTGGTGGAAGATTCCGTGCGTTTTTACTCCACGGCGCTTCCCATGCTGTATAAATTTGTGCTTTCGGAATCGAAAGAGTTTTCGAAAGAAGCGCTTAACGATCACTTGCGGATGCTGCGCATGCGCGGCCGGCCGAAGATATTGCTTGCCCGCAATTACGAAGAGGCCGTTGACCTTTACAACAAATACGGTAACAACATGTTGGGCGTCATCACCGATATGAGTTTCAATCGCAAAGGGGTGAAAGACAAGTTAGCGGGACGCCAACTCGGCGCATGGATACGAAGTCAGGATAAATATATTCCGTTGATATATGCCTCTTCAGAAACCGAAAACAGAAAATATGCGCGGGAAACAGACGCATCGTTTATTGATAAAAACTCCAAAACGTTTCCGCAGGATTTACGCAAAGTGGTGAAGGATAACCTTGGTTTCGGGGATTTCATCATTATTGCGCCGGAATCCAAACAGGAAATTTTTCGCATCAAAAACCTGAAAGAGTTGCAGATGAACATTCGCAATATTCCCGACGATGCACTTTATTATCATTTATCCCGAAACCATTTTTCGCGGTTTTTCTATTCGCGCGCCATGTTTCCCGTTGCGGAAATGCTCAAGAAAATTGACGTCTCGGAATATGCCAACATGAACGATGCGCGCGAACTGGTTTATGCGGCCATCGTACAATATCGCCGGATGAAAAACACAGGCGTTGTGGCCGTCTTTGAAAAAGACCGGTTCGACCAGTATTCCAATTTTGCCCGCATAGGCGACGGGTCGTTGGGTGGCAAAGGACGTGGCTTGGCTTTTATGGGCTACATGGTGAAAATGCGTCAGGAATTCAATGTTCATCCCAATTTCCCGGTTTATATTCCGCGAACCGTTGTGCTGTGTACCGATATTTTCGACGAGTTTATGGAAGCCAACGGACTGTACCCGCTTGCGCTTTCCGATCGCTCCGACGAAGAAATACTGAAGCATTTTCTCGCCGGAAAACTACCCAAACGATTGGTGAGCGATTTTCTGGTATTTTTCGATGCCATAAACGGGCCTATTGCCATCCGCTCGTCCAGCATGTTAGAAGATTCTCGTTATCAGCCATTTGCGGGGATTTATTCTACGTATATGATTCCCTATGTGAATGACAAATACGAAATGGTGCGCATGCTGAGCAATGCCATAAAAGCCGTGTATGCTTCGGTTTTTTACAAAGACAGCAAGGCATATATGACTGCCACCCAAAACCTGATTGATCAGGAAAAAATGGCAATCGTTTTGCAGGAAGTAGTTGGCACACAATACGGTTCGCATTTTTATCCGACCATTTCGGGCGTCGGGCGTTCCATAAATTATTATCCCATCGGCAACGAGAAATCGGAAGACGGCGTTGTGGACATGGCAATGGGGCTTGGGAAATATATCGTGGAAGGGAACGTGGGGCTGCGTTTCTCGCCGCTTCACGCGAGGAATATTTTGCAGCTTAGTACGCTCGATACGGCTTTGCGGGATACGCAGACTCGTTTTTTCGCCCTGGATATGGATTCGGTTTCCAAAGATTTCACCATTGACGACAGCTTCAATCTCTTAAAACTAAACCTCAAAGAAGCCGAAAAAGACGGTTCGTTACGTTACATATCATCTACTTACGATCCTGTGGATCAGGTGATTCGTGATGGATATTATCCCGGGGGAAGAAAGATAATTTCTTTCGTTAATATTTTGCAACACGATTTGTTTCCGCTGGCCGAGACGTTGGATAAAGTGCTCAAAGCGGCGCAACATGAAATGGGACGTCCGGTGGAAATTGAATTTGCCGTGAACATAAAAGACCAGAAAGAGGCTGTTTTTTATCTGTTGCAGGTTCGCCCCATTGTGGATAACCGTGAAGTGGTTTCGGAAGACCTTTCGCAAATCAAAAAAACGGAGACCGTTTTGTATTCCGAAAATGCACTTGGCAACGGCGTTTGCAACGAAGTGCGCGACGTGGTTTACGTGAAAACGAACGCTTTTGATGCTTCCAATAACGCGTTGATCGCGCGGCAAATAGAGAAACTGAACCAAACGTTTGTGGACAAAGACAAAAATTATGTTCTTGTAGGCCCGGGCCGCTGGGGTTCGTCCGATCCGTGGCTGGGCATTCCGGTAAAATGGCCGCACATCAGTCAGGCGAAAGTCATCGTGGAATCAGGGTTGGAGAATTACCGCATCGAACCCAGTCAGGGAACGCATTTCTTTCAGAACCTGACCTCGTTTGGCGTGGGATATTTCACGATCAATCCTTTTCTGGAAAATGACGGGCTGTTCGATGAAGAATTTCTCAATAATCAACCGGCTGTGGACGAAACCGATTTTATTCGCCACGTCAGATTTGATAACCCGCTGACCATCAAGATTAATGGCAAGAAGAAAATCGGGGTGGTTATGAAACCTTCCGTTTAAAAAGTTAAACGAAAACGGAAATTTCCCCTCTTTTTGTAATAATTCTTAAAAACGGAGTTTTTTTCGGTGTTCGGTTTGGAAATAAAAAATAAGTTAGTTTATCTTTGTACCGTTGTTTAGACAACTAAAATATTATTCTATGCTGAAAGTACAAGACAATGAGATTTTCGACATTCTCACGGGACGTGTTTCGGGTGTGATAAATCGTTCGCTGCTCAGGGCATTCGCCGCTCAGGGCGTGGATATTACTACCGAACAATGGTCGGTGTTGGCTTGTTTGTGGAAAAAAGATAAAATTACGCAACAAGCGCTTTGTGATCTTACGCGAAAAGACAAACCAAGCATGACGCGCCTGATAGATAATCTGGAGCGACATCATTTAGTGGTACGTGTATCCGATGCTTCCGACCGACGCATTAATCTCATACACTTAACGGAATTGGGTGCAGAAATGCAGGAGAAAACCACACGAATTGTTGAAGGTGTCGTAAACAAAGCGTTAGATGGTATCAGCGATGAAGAACTCGCTCGCTCGCGGGAGGTGTTGTTGCACATCATGAAAAATTTAGATTCATAACGAATCTTTTTTCAGAAGCATATAGTTGTTTAAACAATGTTTGTCTAACTAATTATAATGAATAATGAAAAAAATTGCTTTTGCACTTTTTACGCTTACGTTCGCTTTTTCTCTTCAGGCGCAACAACTTTTGCGTTTGGAAGATTGCCGGAAGCTCGCGATAGAGCACAACAAGAGTTTAAAAGTAGCCGAAGAAAATCTCTTGGCTGCCAAAGAGCTTTCCAAAGCTGCGTTTACACAGTTTTTGCCTAATTTTTCGGCTTTTGGAGACTATACGTGGAATGAGAAAAATATCTCTCTATTAGGAGAAGATGCTCATCTACCCATTGGTGTGATGGGTAAAGACGGAAATTTAGGTATAGGAACGCCGACATCGTTTCCCAAGCCAAATGGCGATGGTACCTTTTCCATGGATGGACTGGCGATTAACAACAAGTTTGCTATCGTCAATCAGCAACCCGTTCCGTTGGATGCCGAAGGTAACCCTTTCGACCCGAAAGTAAATCCCGAAAAGCTGCAATGGAAAAGTTACGCTATTTTACCCAAAGATGCAATGAGTTTCGATATGCATAATATTTTTGTGGGTGGCATCAGTTTTGTGCAACCCATTTTCATGGGTGGCAAAATATTTCAACTCAACAATATTGCCAAATACAACCAAAACATTGCCGAGGCGCGTGTTCAGAGCAAAACCGAAGAGCTGATTGTGAATGTGGATGAAGCGTATTGGCGCGTGGTTTCGGTGGAAAACAAAGTGAATCTGGCCAAAGAATACCGTAACCTGATTGCTAAACTCGATTCAAACGTGGCGGCAATGCAAGAAGAAGGTGTGGCTACCAAAGCCGATGCGCTGAAAGTGCGGGTAAAACTCAACGAAGCCGAAGTATCGCTTACCAAAGCCGAAAACGGGCTCAACCTCTCGCGCATGGCACTCAATCAGTTGTGCGGACTGCCGATCGAAGAAAACATTGTGTTGCAAGATACACGATTGGATGAGGTAACCGACATTCAATCTTCCGTTCCCATGGAGCAGGTATGGCAAAATCGTCCCGAGATAAAAATGCTTACGCAAGCGGGAAACATTGCCGAAGCCAACCAAAAAATAATGGCATCGCGCTTTTTGCCTAACATCGCCCTCACAGGAAGTTACATTACCACCAATCCGAACTCATTTCACGGATACGAAAAGAAATTCGGCGGAATGTTTACCGTAGGCGTTTCGGCAGTAGTTCCACTTTTTCATTTCGGAGAGAAGTTACACACCTATCGGGCATCTCGTTCCTCTGCTGTGATAGCTAAACTTGAATTGGAAGAGGCAAAAGAAAAAATAGAATTGCAGGTCAATCAAGACACGTATCGTATTTCGGAAAGCCTGAAAAAACAGGCTGCTACACGCAAAAATATTGAGGAAGCTGAGGAAAATCTATCCTATGCCAACGAAGGATTTGCCGCGGGCGTAATTACTTCCACCGATTTGATGATGGCTCAAACTGCCTGGTTATCTGCCAAATCGGAATACATCGATGCCACGGTGGACGTGAAACTCAACAACGTATATCTCAAAAAATCATTAGGTGTTTTAAATAAATAAATTTAACAGATGAAGACAGAAACAACAGAAAGCGTACGCAATCTGCGTATTGCCCTTATAGGATTAATAGTAGTGGTGGCTGCACTTTTTATCATCGGATGGATTGTGTATAAACCCGAGCCGATCGTAATTCAAGGTTCCGCCGAAGTAAACGAAGTGCGGGTATCGGGCAAGTTGCCGGGGCGTATTTATAAATTGCTTGCCGAAGAAGGACAGGTTGTGAAAGCCGGCGACACGTTGGTATTTATCGACAGTCCCGAAATAGCGGCCAAACTGGCACAAGCAACGGCGGCTGAGAGCGCGGCTTTAGCACAGGGACGCAAAGCCAACAAAGGCGCACGCAAAGAACTGATTGAAGGTGCATACGAAATGTGGCAGAAAGCCGAAGTGGGCGTAGATATTTCAAAAAAATCATACGACCGCGTGCAGCGACTTTTCGACAAAGGTGTGGTGCCTGCACAGAAACGCGATGAGGCGGAAGCCCAATACCGTGCCGCTGTGGCACAGGCTGCCGCTGCAAAATCGCAATACGACATGGCGAAAAACGGTGCCGAGTCTGAAGACAAAGCAGCTGCCCAAGCATTGGTAAGCCGTGCACAGGGTGCCGTGCAGGAAGTGGAAGCGTATATGAAAGAAACAGCGCTTGTGGCTCCCATTTCGGGCGAAATTTCCGAGATTTTCCCTAAACAAGGCGAATTGGTGGGAACGGGCGCTCCGATTATGAATATTGTGGATTTAAACGATATTTGGTTTTCGTTCAACGTGCGCGAAGATTTGCTCAACGACCTGAAAATGGGTGCCGAAATTACCGTAAAAATTCCTGCACTTAACAATCAGGAAGCCAAATTGAAAATCTCATACATCAAAGCGTTGGCTTCGTACGCCACTTGGAAAGCCACCAAAACAACAGGCGAATTTGACGCCAAAACCTTTGAAGTGCGAGCCAAACCCGTTGCCCCGATCAAGGATCTACGTCCCGGAATGACGGCGATTCTACTACGCTAAAGCTACGCGTTACTTGCGCTTCGCGCGTTATTCGGTTGTTGTTTACTCACTGCGTTCGTGTTATTCGTCGTGCAGTTGAATTACTTAACGATACAACTGAATATCTACTGAATATCCATTAAATTACAATCGAATTACTATTGTATTATGTCCATCATACAGCAAACCATAAACGTTGCCCGAAGGGAAATCCATCGGATGCTTTCGCGCCCGATATACCTGTTTTCTTCGGTATTCGTCATGTTTTTTTGCTACATCTTCTTTCTCACGTTTTTTGCGCAAGGATTGCCCGAACAATTACCCATGGGAATTGTGGATAACGACAATTCGTACGTTTCGCGCACCTTGGCTCGGAATATCGATGCCATGGCACAGGTGGAAATTGTGAAGCAATACAGCACATTTTCCGAAGCGCGCGAAGATATGCAGCGGGGAAAAATATACGCGATTATAGATGTCGCACCCAATTTTGAAGCCGTTCTTTTGGCGAGCCGTCAGCCAAAAATTATGTATTACGTGAACGATGCTTACCTTATTGCCGGCTCATTGTCTTATAAAGATCTTACCTACATCAGTGAGTTGGGTACGGCTTATGTGCAACAGCGCCTGTTGCAGGCACGCGGAATTGTGGGCGATGAAAACCTGATGCCTATTTTGCAGCCCGTTGCCATTGACACGCATCTCATAGCCAATCCTTATGCCAATTACGGCATATACCTGCTCAATGTGCTGCTGCCGGGCGTGTTGCAACTGATGATTATTATGCTGACGGTGTTTAGTATCGGTGCGGAATTGAAAGAAAAAACAACCGCCGAATGGCTGGGAGCGGGCAATCAGTCTGTTCTTGCCGCTCTTACGGGAAAAATGTTGCCCTATACCGTTCTGTTTGTTCTGTTGGGTATTGGGGGCAACCTCATTCTCTATCGTTATATGCACTACCCGATGAACGGAAGTTTGGCGTGGATGTCGCTGGCAACCATAATCTATGTGCTGGCGTATCAGGCAATCGGAATATTCATTATCGGTGTTTTTCCGCGAATGCGCGATGCCATCAGCCTGTCGGCATTCTACGGCTTGTTGGCATTTACGTATGCCGGATTTACGTTCCCGATTGAAGCCATGCCTTCGGGTGTGCAAATTTTTGCCGAACTGTTTCCCATTCGTCATTATTTCAAAATTTACGTGAACGAAGCGTTACACAATGCGCCGATAAGCTATTCACTGATTTATTTTGCGGCAATGACGGCATTTTTGATACTTCCTTTTTTGGTGTATCGGAGACTGAGAAAGCAATTAGATGTGTAAATGTGCAAATAAAATTAATGTGCAAATATGCTGTTCGTTCCTGACAATTGGCATATTGGCACATTAAGCAATTATCATATTAAACTATATGAACAATAAAAAAACAAACTTCTTCGCGTGGTTTTTTCACGAAACACGCAGGATAATATACATAATGCTCGATGAGTTTCGGTTGGTATTCCGCGATTCGGGTTTGGTGGTGGTTTTTCTGGGAGCAACGGCATTGTACCCGTTACTGTATTCGTCCATCTACCGCAACGAAACGGTTCGCGAGATGCCTATTGCAGTGGTTGACCAATCCAATACTTCCCGTTCGCGCGACCTTGTACAACGCATCGATGCTACTCCCGACCTCAGCGTGGCGTACCGCCTGAACAATTTGGAGGAAGCGAAGGATCCGTTTCATCGGCAAAAAATTCACGGCGTAATTTTTATTCCGAAGGAATACAGCGAAAAAATTAACCGCAACGAACAGGCAACCGTTTCCATTTATTCCGATATGAGCAGTTTTCTGTATTATCGGGCGATGATGCTGGGAGCTAATTTTGCCATTCTTCAAGTGGGAAAAGATATAAAAACGGAGCGGTTGAATGCTTCGGGAATAACGGGGCAAAGTGCCGAACTTACCGCAGCTCCTTTCGATCACGAAGGCAATATTCTGTATAACGAAGGCATGGGATTTGCGAGCTTTCTGCTGCCCGCATTGCTTATCTTGATGATTCATCAAACGCTGTTTTTCGGCATTACGATGATTGCGGGTACGGCACGTGAAGAACAGCGCATTCACGAAGATTTTTCCGTGCACCATCGGGGACGTTTCTTTCAAACGCTTGTCGGAAAATCGTGGTGTTACTTCGGTCTTTATATGGTGGTTACGGCATATATCCTTTTGCTCATCCCGCGCCTTTTTCAGTTGCCGCATATCGGTAACCCGATGGATATCATGCGGTTTATGATTCCTTTTTTGTTTTCTGTGATATTTTTCTCGATGACCATCTCCGTGTTCATCCGCAATCGCGAGACAGGCTTGGTGGTATTTCTCTTCTTCTCGGTAATTCTGCTTTTTATGAGCGGTTTTTCGTGGCCACAATCCAATATTCACTGGTTTTGGCGCACGTTTGGAACGCTTTTTCCCGCCACGTTCGGAATTCAGGGCTATATAAAAATCAACTCCATGGGAGCCGATTTAAACCATGTGCAGTTTGAGTATGTCGCCTTGTGGATACAGGCAGCGGTGTATTTTATTACTACGATGGTCGTCTATCGCATGGCGGAGAATAAGAATCCGGCAGAAAAAAGAATCCAGTTGGGGGAATGACACCGTGACAGGAAATATCTGATGGCAAAAAATATTTTTAAATGGTGTTACTTACAGGTACGCTATTTTTTTAGCTTCTGGTTGCTTTTATCACTGATTAACAGCAATATATGGTTGTGTCATTTGTCCGCTTTCTCTTGCTGGCAGACGATTTTAATGTTAATTATTACAAAAACTGCATCCTTGCTGCAACGTTTGCAGCTTTTGAAACATCATGTGTTATGAAAAGAGAGAAATGAATTTCGAAATTTGGCAGCCATCGTATCTCTCTTTCAATTTAAGTGATCAAAATTAACCACAATTTAAAATGTTTCAAGTATGAAAAAGTTCAGTTTTTTAATGTACGTGCTTTTTGTAAGTATGCTATTCGTTTCCTGTGACAAAGATGATCAACCCGCTCCCAAATTAACGCTTACTCCTTCAACGGTGGAAGTGAAGATGACGGAAAACGTGACCGTAAAAGTAAGCGGAGGCACGGCCCCCTATACTGTAAAGGAAGCCGATAAAACCATTGCTACGGCAACCGTTACGTCGAGCGACATAAAAGTTATGGGCGTGAAAGAAGGCCAGACCACCGTTGCGGTAACGGATAAAAAAGGAGTAAAAGGCACTATTACAGTGAAAGTGATTAAAAAAAGCTAAAAAATCAGCTTACTTGCATTTTTCGGCACGTTGTTTTTTTTGACTTCGTGCCGATTTTTTTAATTTGTTACTGTTTAGCAGTTAAAAATAAGCGGTTTTCGTATCTTTGCGTAAAACTCTTGAGAAGCCCGACGGGCTGAAATAATGAAAGCTTTCAGCCTTACGGAATGATTTAAATTTCATACGATTAAAATTATTTATTTTCAAATGTATCTTATGGAACTCGCTTTAATCATCTACATGTGTGATAATGATTGTCATGCTCGTTTCATAAGAAATCATTTAGTCGGTTTCTTAGAGATAAATATTTTATTCGTGTAGCACAACCAACAATATCTCTTTAATGGTTGTTCTACGTAAGAGTAACGTCAAAAAATAATATTGGTTTTATGGAATTCTACCTTGTTTTATCATCTAATAAGAAAAACTGAAAACAAACTTGTATGAAAAAACTTATATCAATAGCTATCGCAGGGATTTTTATTTTTTCGCTGCACGCGCAAACCAAACAAACTATGCAATCCGACAAATACGCACAAGCCTGGCTAAAGGTTGATGCCTTTGAGAAACAATCGTTGCCCAAATCGGCTTCGGAAGAAGTGGACAAAATTCTGCGTCAGGCTATCGCTGATAAAAACAGTCCACAGGTTATTAAAGCGCTCATCCATCAGGGCAAATACGATTTGGCGCTTGATGCGGAAAACGATACCGTGATTTTCCGAAATCTCAACGACATGCTTGCAAAGAGTACTGATGTTGTTGAAAAATCAGTGCTCCACTCTATGTTAGGAGAATTGTATTTACAATATTACCATAAAGACCAGTGGACGATTAACCAACGCACCGCGATCAGCGGATTTGTTCCTTCGGATATGAAGGAATGGTCGAAAAACAACTTTTACGACAACGTGGTGGAGCATCTCAACGCATCCATTGAACAGCGTGCACAACTCGAAAAAGCACAAGTGCAACCGTACGCACCGGTTGTAATTCTCGGCAAAGATTCCCGACGTTATTATCCTACCATGTACGACTTTTTAACGCGCCGCGCTATTGAATTCTTTAGTCAGATAAACGAAGATGCCGATTTAAGCACTTCTCTTGCAAGAAAAAATATCACACAGCAATCCTTGTTTGCTCCTGCAAGTGAATTTGTGAAGCTGAGTTTTGATCCGCAACCCGAAGAATATAATCTGTGGGCGCTGGAAACCTACAAAAAACTGCTCGCTTCGCTTTCAGACAGAAACTTAAATACATCAGTCGTTCTCACGGAACTCGATAAAACAGCCTATCTGTCAAGGTTGCACAACGCATACAACGCATACGCATTGCCCTCGCTGCAAGCGATGTTCAAACAACGGGAAAACGACCCGATAAGCGTGGAGATTGTGGATAAGATGGCTGATTTTTACACGCGTCAAATCGCTGAATTTCCGCAGGAAGACAGTGTGAAACGATTGGAAAAGACAAAAGAACTTTACGAATTATTACAAACCACCGTTCGTAAATTCCCGAAATACGAACGAATATCCGTTATCGAAAATCGGTTGTTGCAACTTACCCAACCCAATTATATGGTAGTGGGAAACAATACATTTGCTGCAAAAGCGGAAAAAAAATTCACGGTTGACTATAAAAACCTGAAAAAACTCACCGCGAAACTCTATCGGCTCGATTCTTCTTTCTCTGCCGTTTATTACAATAATGGAAGAAACCAGCAAAAGGTTGAAAAGAAAACGCTCATCCGTGAGATTCTAATTCCGTTAATTCAGAAGACCCCATATGAATCGGCACAAACTGATTTTACACTGAATGTCTCTGAGTTCGGTTCGTATAAACTCGAATTTGAATCCGCCCCGGCCACTCAGAAAGAAAATAATGACAGTTTTTACTTTTCCGTTTCCGATTTAGCCGTGTTCAGCCGTTTATCGGCAAAGGATACCTACGAGTTTTTTGTGGTAAACCGCACAAGCGGCGAGCCGGTGAAAAATGCCCGCGTAAACATCTACAAACTTCCCGGAAGCTGGTATAACTCAACGCTAACGCTTGAAACGTCGGTCCCTGTAAACGAACTTGGACTGGCGGTTTACAACAAAACCATTCCCAACAACGATGTTTTTTATCAGGCGGTTTCTGGAAGCGATAACGGTTCAGTCTTGAATCAGTTGCCGTGGAGTTATTATTACGAAAATAATCAGCAGCAAACATCCGAAAATGTGAATATTTTCACCGACCGAAGTTTGTACCGTCCCGGACAAACGGTTTATTTCAAAGCGATCGCTACCACTACAAAAGACGATAAATCGCAAATTACGGACAATAAATCCATCGAATTTATTTTACGCGACGCCAATTCTCAGGAGGTTTCCAGACAAACGTTGAAAACGAATGAGTTCGGCTCTGTTTCTGGTGAGTTTATACTTCCGCAGGGTACATTGACGGGACATTTCAATATAACAACCAACAACGGAAACACAGGTTTCAGGGTGGAAGAATACAAGCGTCCCACGTTTGAAGTAACTTTCGATAAAATAGAAAAAACCTACAAATTCGACGAACAAGTCACGCTGAAAGGCAAAGCCGAAAATTATTCGGGCATCAAATTGCAAAATGCCGGTGTAAATTACCGCATCACGCGTCAGCAATCGTGGTGGTGGCGATGGGGCGGGCCGCCTGAACATTTCGCTGAAGGCATTGCCATGACCGATGAAAACGGTAAGTTTGAAATAAAATTCACACCCGAAAAAACCGATGAAGGAACTTTATCACGCGCCATTTATACGTTCAATGTGGAAGCTGCCGTTACGGATGTGAATGGTGAAACACAGGTCGGAAATTATTCCGTTACCGTGGGTGATGTTTCGATGATATTGAATGTAGAAATACCCGAAAATTTAGAAAAATCATCCGCCGAAAAAATCATTATTTCTGCCAAAAATTTGGATGGAAACGATATAAAAGTATCGGGAACCTATCAGATTTTCTCGTTGCTCGAAAACGATTCCGTTAACACGCAAGTGTTGCAGGGAAATTTCGAAACCGGAGAGCAGACGGTATTGAAAGAACAGTTGAAAAAGTTGCCATCGGGAAAATATCGCATCAAGCTGCAATCGAAAGACGACCGCGGAAATGACATTACTACCGAAAAAGATTTTGTGCTGTTCACATATTACGACAAACGTCCGCCCATAAAAACCAACGAATGGTTTGTGGTTAAAAACAATACGCTCTCAGCGAACAAACCTGCGGAAATTATTCTCGGCGCGACCGACGATCTGAACGTTTTGTACGAACTTTGGCGTGAGAATACGTTATTGGAGCGGAAATGGGTGAAAATTAACAACGAAAACCGCTTATTCACGGTTCCCTATAAACCGGAATACAAAACCGGCGTAACGTTGATGTTGACATACGTAAAAGACGAAAAATTCTATCATCATTCCACTCAGTTGATTCCCGAAAAAGAAAAAACGGGATTAAACGTGAAATTGGATGTTTTTCGCGATAAAATCCGTCCGGGAGCGAATGAAGAATGGCGAATATCAATAAAAGATGCCAACGGAAATCCTGCCGCGGCAGAAGTATTGGCATCAATGTACGATTTCTCGCTCGATCAAATTTATCCGACACAGAATTGGATGCTAAATCTACCACAATTCTACAACTATAGAATGTCTGCTTCCTTACAAAGAGATCAATCGTTCAATCCGATGTGGATAAACGGATACATTCCACAACCTTTTAAAAATGTAAATTCTTTAGTATTTGACCGATTTAATTGGTTTGATTTCTCCTTGTATTATTATGGTAGAATGATGATACGTGGAGCGGTAGCGGGAGTTCAGGTTGTTCCATCACCGAAATCAGAAAAGATACAAGTTGTTGCTGAAGATGCTGTTTATATGATGGCCGAGGAAAGAGATGCAAGCACGCGTGAAGAAAGGGAATTTTCGCGTCGTAACTCTGATATGCCACCACCAGAAGCTCTTAGCGAAGATCCTGCACCTCAAATCCGCCGCAATTTCAACGAAACCGCTTTCTTTTTCCCACAATTGCGCACAAACGATAAGGGCCAAACACAAATCTTGTTCACCGTTCCCGAAAACAATACGAAGTGGCGTTTTCGTGTGCTGGCGCACGATAAAAACCTGAATACAGGAGAAGCCGAAGCGTTTACCACATCGCAAAAAGAGTTGATGGTAACGCCCAATATGCCGCGATTCCTGCGCCACGGCGACCGCACAAGCATTTCCACCAAAATTTCCAATCTTTCGGACGGCGCGGTAAGCGGAAACGTGCGAATTGAGTTTTTCAATCCTGTAACGGAAGAAATATTGAATACCATTTCGGTTGAAAATCAGTCACAACTGTTTTCACTGGCACAAAACGCGTCTTCCGATGCTTCGTGGACGTTTGATGTGCCGGGCGATATTGATGTTCTCGGCGTGCGGATTGTTGCGCAAACTGAATCGTTCAGCGACGGCGAACAGCATGCGCTGGCGGTTCTTCCCAACCGCATGCTCGTTACCGAAACCATGCCGATGGACGTGAACGGAACGCAAACCAAAGAGTTTACCATGGACAGATTGGCAAATAAACCATCCAACACCATGCAGGATTACCGATTGACGTTGGAATTTACCTCCAATCCGGCTTGGTACGCCGTGCAGGCGCTTCCCGTTTTGAGTGCACCCGAGAGCGATAACGCCGTTTCGTGGTTCGCATCATATTACGCCAACACGCTCGGAATGCACATTTCGAAAGCGTATCCCAAAGTGTCGGCAATGATTGAAACGTGGAAAAAACAGGGTGGAGATTCGGAAACGTTGTTATCGAATCTCGAAAAAAATCAGGAACTCAAAAACGTGCTGCTCGAAGAAACACCGTGGGTGCTCGAAGCGAAAAACGAATCGGAACAAAAGCAAAAACTCTCGCTGCTTTTCGATTTAAACCGCAACCAAAATCTCACGCGCCAAGCCATTGATAAACTCAGAGAACTGCAAACTACGCAAGGCGGATGGAGTTGGTTCAAAGGGTTTTATCCGAGCCGGAGCATCACGCAGTATATCCTTTACGGATTCAATCAGCTGAAAGAGCTGAAAGCTGCGGAATTTACCGATGATATCCGCGCAATGCAGGAAAAAGCTATTTCCTATATTGATGGCGAGGCGTTTCGCAGTTTCGAACAACTGAAAAAATATAACAAAGACTGGCGAAACCTCAAAACCATCCCGATTTCCGATTTGGCATATTTATACGTACGCTCGGCGTACAATCAGCCACTGGATTCCAAAACAAAGGAAGTGGTTGATTTTTACACATCCGTTATCGAGAAAAACTGGACACAATTCGGTTTATACGAACGTTCGCTTATTGCTGTTCTGATGCAGAAGAACGGAAAACAGAACATCGTGCAGGATATTTTGAAATCGTATCGGGAACACGCCACCGTTTCTGATGAAATGGGCATGTTTTGGGCAAATAATCGTGCGCACGTGTTTATGTCGCAATCTGCCGTATCGGTGCACACGTTTATCATTGATGCTTTTCGCATCGGCGGGGCATCGGCAACCGAAATGGACAATATGAAACGTTGGTTGCTGAAACAGAAACAAACGCAGATGTGGGAATCCACGCACGCCACCATGGATGCCATTTATGCGCTGTTGAATACAGGTAGCGACTGGTTTTCGTCGGAAAACAAAACCACGGTAACGGTTGGCAATAAAGTGATTGAACCAGCTAAGCAAGAATTGGGTACAGGATATTTCAAAGAAACGTGGCATAAATCGGAGATTACGCCGCAAATGGGACAAGTAAAAATCGAAAACAAAGGCAATGCTCCGTCATGGGGTGCGCTCTACTGGCAGTATTACGAAGATTTGGATAAAATCACGAAAACCGACGC
>JAQVEB010000324.1 GCA_028698105.1 Petrimonas sp.
CACTTCGTCTTTTCCGTAATCGAAACAAAGCGAATCCCAGGCGCTGTGGTTGCGGCGCGCAGGGTCGCTCGGGAAGTACAGGTCAACCGTTCCGTCCATACGGGCGAGGCCCTCGGCTTCGTTTTTCACCGCGTGCGAATGCACGATGTCCATAATTACCGCAATGCCCAGGCCGTGAGCCGTATCAATCAGTTCTTTAAGCTCTTCGGGCGTGCCGAATCGGGACGAAGGTGCGAAAAAGTTGGACACATGGTAACCAAAAGAACCGTAATACGGATGTTCTTGTATGGCCATCACCTGAATGGCATTATATCCATCGGCTTTGACGCGTGGCAGCACGTTTTCGCGAAATTCGGCGTATGTACCCACCTTTTCGTCTTCGCTTGCCATCCCAATATGGCATTCATAGATGAGCAGGGGCGAAACGTCTGGTTTAAAACCGGAATGCGTGAACGTATATTGTTTTGGCGGATCCCAAACCTGAGCGCTGAAGATATGTGTCGCGTTATCCTGCACCACGCGTCTGCACCACGCGGGTATGCGCTCGCCTTCTCCGCCGTTCCATCTTACCTGCAATTTGTAATAATCCAAATGCTTTATACGCTCCAGTGGAATTTTCACTTCCCAAACGCCGTTGTCCCTGCGCCGAAGGCGATATGACTCCATTCGTTGCCAGTTGTTGAACGACCCGAGCAGGAATATCTCCGTGGCATTGGGCGCCCATTCCCGCAAAATCCATCCCTCATTGGTTTTGTGTAATCCAAAATAAAGATAGCCGGTAGCAAAATCGGATAACGTTATTTCTCCGTTTTTTGTTAATTCCTTTTCTTTATGCAAGGCATAATTATGGCGGCCTTCTATGGCTTTTGCGTAAGGTTCCAGCCAGGGATCGTTTTTTATAATTTCCAACATTGCCGTATTGAGTTTAGAAGATTAGATAACTGCAACTTTTATAATGATTTTCTTTGTTTCGCCTTCTCCGATAAGGGGTGCGTGTCCGTCTTCTGGAGAGAAAATAACAAATTCCCCGGGCAGAAGACTGACGTATGCCGTGGGCGTATCGTTGAAGAGTTCAAAGTCATTTTCGGCATCGTATCCCTTAACACTGTCCTTCAAATTAGCCAGCGCAGACCATCCGAAAGTTTCTTCCCGGGTAACCGGAATCTGGATGTCAATGTATTTGCGGTGCGTTTCCAATTTAGCTTCTGAAGCCGGTTTCAGATTTGCCAGGGTTACAATCACTTTCAGAAAAGCGCCATCAACCTCTTCTGTTCCGGTGTTCAAATTGTTAAAATCCAATGCTTTGACGTGCTCGAAGGCTTTCTCGAACAGGGGATGCAACGAAAAATAATTTGCTGCATTCGATAAATTATCAACAATCATTCGGCTGTTTTTTTAATGATGATTCCAATACCACAAAGTTAAAAGAAATTATAGATAAACCGCCTTATTTTGGCGGCAAAATGTAACCTTCTAAAGCAAAATCGAAAAAAAACGCATATCTTTGCTTTCTATATTATAAAGATGGCAGAGACGCCTCTGCCGAAACAAGTAAAAGAAAATCTGATGAAAAAGATCGTAATATTTTTATCTGCCTTTTTGTTCTCTTTTATCATTATAGCTCAAAATGCAACCGAAACCTGTACGTTGGGGTTCACGTTTGAGATTAGCGAAAATCCCAATTGGGGGCTTAATGAACCGGTGGTGGTAAGTATAACGCCGGGTTCGCCGGCGGCGCGTGCGGGGTTGAGGCCGAATGATATCATTCTGGAAATCAACGGACACGGAACCTATCTGAAAACCAGAGCAACGCTGATGTCCTGGTTTGCCGAAAATAACACGGAGATGCGTATAAGTATCCGCAACATCGTGCAAAACTTTTATCCGATGACCATACGAAAAGATTGTCGGATGAAAAATGCGATCAGCGAAGCACAATTGTCGTCCGTTTTTGCCTTTTACAGCCTTGAGGATGTTCAGGACAGACGGTTTTTGATCCCGGTAAAGATCACGACCAATAAAAATGCCGTATTCACAAATTATAAAACCTTCGACTTTGCATCGGCAGGAGAAGGAACACCCATTATTGATGCCCGGATCAATGCCATTTTTGAAAGAGTTCTTCGCGAACGAGGAATAACCCGCAATACGGAAAATCCCGACTTCATTATTCAAACATACTACAGCTATCAAAACAACCCTTTATATAAAGCAAACTCGCCCACGTACGGTTCTTATCAAAATACATGGCGTTTTGATATGAGAAACAAACGAATGATAAAAATCCCGGTTTATTCTCCTTCGGAGGCTGTCCGTATAGATGATATAATGTATAACCTGGAATTTGGTTACCGGTTTTACGACCGGAAATTTCTGGATCCCGGCGAGATGACGCTCATTTGGGAGAGCGACGTAAAAGAAAGATTAAGTGCTAATTATGGATTGGAAAATTATCTGGAAATGAATTTGCCGCTTATCCTGCTGAAATTTCCTTATCCCGGGAATCTCAACTTTGGAACGTATCAGGTCAACCATTTAAAATATAATTACACCGGCATAAATTACGATATGAACGACCTTAAAACAATAGTTTCCGTTGATGCCGGATCGCCTGCCGCTATCGCCGGCATACAACCTGGCGATGTTGTGATGAAGATACAGAACAATCGCTTTAACCACAACTCCAAGTCGTTAACGCAATCATACCGGCGCTTTATCGCCGAAACAATGAACCTGAGAGACCAAAACACACGTTATAAAGATACGAACGGGTTCGATAACTGTATGTTTTGGGACATAACGCAATATCACAACGTCTCCGAAGCATTCGCCGATAAACGATACAAACAGGCATTTTCTTATCTGTTCAACTTTAATCAGTATGTTGACTGGAATACCCCTAAAACACTCTATATCGAGTTAAGCAGGGAAGGCGAATCGCTGAACGTTGAGGTCAATCCCGAGGTCACGACCAATTCTTCCATTCTCGTTTACTGATAAAGACCATTCGGCACGCTATAACTGCTTATTTGGGGTAAGCGGAGTGATTTTGATAAAGAAAATCACAAAAAGCAAATTAATATCGAAAAAAAAGGATAAAAAATTATCTCAATTAAAATAAAAGTATTATCTTTGTAGCCCTTTCCCCATTAAAAAAATGGGTTTGCTAAAGTGATAGCAAAAAAAGGAAAAGATACGACAGGAATTTATACTATTGAATACGTTGATAATCAATCATGATTTTGATAGTATAATTTTTTTTGCGAAAAAAATACCAAAAAAATTTGGCAGGATAAACAGAAGGTTGTATCTTTGCACCCGCTTTCAGAGATAGCGCAGGTTATTTCGGTTATTTCCTGGAGGTAAAAAAAGAAGAGATCTTTAGAATACTTACATACGTTTTTAAATAAAGACAAAGCAGTAACAAGGCC
>JAQVEB010000325.1 GCA_028698105.1 Petrimonas sp.
GATTTGGGTAAAAAGAAATTCATGGTCATCCTGAAAGAAGTTCAGTTTCATCCGGTAAAGGAATTGATCCTGCATATTGATTTTCTGCACGTATTCGAAAAAGTTCCAGTGGTTATCGAAATACCCGTTCACCTGAAAGGACTTGCAGCCGGTGTGAAAGCTGGTGGTAAATTATCGCTCGATGCCCGTAAACTGAAAGTTAAGGCGTTGGCTAAAGACCTTCCCGAAGAACTGGTAATAGACGTTACGAACCTGAAACTCGGAAAATCCATTCAGGTTGGCGATCTCAAGTTTGAAGGACTGGAATTGCTGAACTCTAAAAATGCCGTGGTTTGTCGTGTTCAATTGACGCGCGCTGCAAGAGGCGATGCTTCAAGGGCCGAACAACCGGAAGATGAACACGAGGCCGAAGGCGAAACAGCACCGGCTGAAGAATAATCCGCTTCGTTAGTTTACAACGTGATGAAATATCTGATTGTGGGGTTGGGCAACATTGGGCCCGATTACGAAAATACCCGCCACAACATAGGATTTATGATATTGGACGCTCTTGCAAAGGCGTCCAATGTTGTTTTTCAGGACAAACGATATGGTTTTGTGGCCGAAATGCGGCTCAGGAACAAATCGCTCGTTCTGTTGAAACCGTCCACTTTTATGAACCTGAGCGGTAACGCCGTGCGCTATTGGCTTCAAAAAGAAAAGATTGAAAACGAAAATCTGTTGGTCGTTGTGGACGACCTGGCGTTGCCTTTCGGTACACTCCGGCTGAAATCCAAGGGCAGCGATGCCGGCCATAACGGATTGAAGCATATTCAGGAACTGATCGGGCAGAATTATGCCCGGCTGCGTTTCGGTATCGGGAACGATTTCCCGCGCGGACAACAGGTGAACTATGTGCTGGACGATTTCTCGGACGAGGAGAAAAAGCTCCTTCCCCAACGCATGGAAACTGCCGTGGACATTATTCGCAGTTTTTGCCTGGCGGGAGTGAATATTACGATGAATCAGTATAATAACAAATAGAGCAAAGAGCAAAGACTTTTAGATAAATAGACTTATAGACAAATAGATTGTGAGACAGATAGATGCCTGTATTTTAATCACAAAATCTGAAAGCGAAGCGGTCTAAGCGTCTATCATCAAAAATATGGATCAGGTACGCATAGATAAATGGTTGTGGGCGGTGCGAATTTTCAAAACACGCAGCATCGCATCTGAAGCATGCAAGAAAGGGCGTGTGATGGTCGGCGGCGTATCCGTAAAACCTTCGCGGGAGATTCGTGTGGGCGATGTTGTTCAGGTGAAAAAACCGCCCGTTACGTTCTCATTCAAGGTTCGGGACTTATCGGATAAACGCATGGGAGCGAAGCTCGTGCCCCAATTCATGGAAAATGTTACTCCGCCCGATCAATATGAAATTCTGGAACTGAACAAAATAAGCGGTTTTGTGGACAGGCAGCGCGGCACCGGTCGCCCGACAAAAAAAGATCGCCGCGATCTGGAGCAATTTACCGATGCCTTCGATTTCGATGATTTTGATTGGGATGATTGATCTTAATTTGACACATTGTTTTTAGAATTTGATTTTTCTGAAATTGACTAATCCATCTTCCGGTGTGTCCATACTGATTTCGCCATCGTAAATTACTTGTGTAGTAATCAATTTGTCACCCAATATGTGTTTCAAATAGTTTAAATTCGACACAAAACTGACGTGAAAAGTTGTTGCGGATTTTATTTCATACGCTTTAAATTTGTCCCCAAATTCCAGCACCAAATCAATTTCGCGCTGAGATTGATCGCGATAAAAACAGAGATTTGACAATTTTCCGCTGTTGAACCTGTTTTTCAAAAATTCCAGTACCACAAAATTCTCAAAAATAGCGCCTCTAAGCGGGTGAGATGCCAAATGCTCTTCATTCTCGATGCCGAGTAAAAAGCACAGCAAGCCTGTATCGTAAAAAAATATCTTGGGCGTTTTAATAAGCCTTTTCCCGATATTCCGATAAAAAGGATGTATGCGAAAAACAATATATGACGCTTCCAGCGTGCTGAGCCATTCTTGTATGGTATTGGAGGACACACCCACTTCGTTTGAAAGCGCAGATGCGTTAAACTCGTTCCCTGCTCGTCCGGCACAGAGGCGAATAAAAATTTGGAATTTATAGATATCTTTTATATTCAGTATTTTACGAACATCTCGTTCGATGTAGGTGTTATAATAATTGAGGCTGACATCGTGAACAGGAATATTTTTTGACCAAACTGCCGGATAACCGCCTTTAATCAGCAATGCGTTTGTTGATTCCGTTTGCGAATGAGGAAGTTCGCCGAGCGAAAGTGGCAGCAGTGTGAGTATGGCTGTGCGTCCTGCCAACGACTGCGTTATGTGTTGCATGAGTGAAAAATTGCTGCTTCCCGTTAGCACAAAGTGCGCATCAGGATTCTCATCCACAATCACCTGTATATATGAAAACAGTTCAGGATAACGTTGTACTTCGTCAATAATCAAGCCTTTCAGGTACGTTTTCAAAAAGCTTTTTGGGTTCATTCTTACTGTTTCTATCGCCGAAATATCTTCAAAATTCACGTAGTGATAGGTGGAAAAAAGTTTTTTGCACAATGTGGTCTTCCCCGATTGCCGGGGCCCCGTAATCGTTATGGTAGGGAAATGATTCGACAAGCGCAAAATTTCCGATTCCAACTGCCTGTTTAATAGGATCATTTTTATATTCTGACAATTCTTAAGTCCAACTTAAAATCTGTCTGCAAATATACATGTATTTTTTTATTCCCAAAATAATTTATGACAGATTTTAAGTTGGACTTAAGAATTGTAGCATACAAGCAGTCTGAAAATCTGTTATTTTATCCACAACTTCCTGTCAACCTTATCATATCGCGGCACTACAGTAACCGTATTTTCCCGTAAACAAAATGTAGCATCGCCTTCGGCGCCGTTTTCGATCAGGCGGCGGAAATGATCGGTGTTTTTTATGTACGACAACGGATCGGCTTTGGCTTGTCGCCAAAGTTCCAGTGCGATTCTCACGGCATCCGAATCGAAAATCGTGTTCGTTTGTTCCACTAACTTTTCGGCAAATGCGCCGCCGAACATCGTGTCTTCCACGTTTACCCGATTATTCCATCCCGCACAGAGAACCACAACCCTTCCACCGATTCCGATGCATTTTTCCACCAATGCGTCTATGTTTGAGAACGTTCCGATAAACAAATGCTTCGCATCATGCGCTGCGTTAATGGCTTGCGTGCCGTTCGTGGTGGTGAAAACCACTTCTTTTCCCTGCACGATTTCGCGTGTGTAATCGAACGGCGAGTTACCGAAATCGGCAAAATCGCATTTCCGCGTATTGCGTTCCGCGCCCACCAAATAGCCTTCGGCTTTGTACGCTTGCGCTTCTTCA
>JAQVEB010000326.1 GCA_028698105.1 Petrimonas sp.
TATTTAGTTTTGTCGCCACCATCAAGGTGATTTATAACGAACCATTAAACTTTAGTCAACAATGGAAACAGTAACATTTGAACAAGTCGTCAGCCGCGGGTGTGGGCTCGACGTACACAAGGAAACGGTAGTAGCCACCATAGATGGCGAAGGGATAGAACGCACCACCCGAGAATTTGGGACGTTCACGAGATCTTTGACAGAATTGAAAGACTGGTTAGTGGAAAACAAGATTACTCACGTAGCGATGGAGAGTACGGGAGTTTACTGGAAGCCGGTTTATAACATCCTTGAGCCAACAGGTATCACTGTTTGGATAGTCAATGCCCGGCACGTTAAGAACGTACCCGGACATAAGACGGACAAAAAAGACAGCCGGTGGTTGTGTAAGCTGCTGCTTGCCGGTTTGCTTAAACCCAGCTACATTCCACCACGCGAGCAGCGGGAGTTACGGGATTTAACCCGTTACCGCAAGAAATTAATCCGGGATGTGGCATCCAACAAAAACCGGATCATTCGTATTTTGGAAGATTGTAACGTGAAACTCTCGAGTGTATTAAGCGATACCTCGGGGATTACGGCCACCAAACTGATCGACAGGCTGTGTGAAGGCAAACAGGTAACCATCGAGGATATAGATGAGGTTTATCATGGAAAAATTGGTGCAACCAAAGAGGAACTTTGGGAAGCCTGTAACGGAAATATTACCGATCACCACATCTATCTGTTGGGTACCATCCGCTCAAACAACCGGCATATTGAATCTTTAATCGAAGAGCTTAATCAAAAGATACGGCAAATGCTTTCGCCTTACGAAAATGTATTGGAACTCCTTAAGGAGATTCCGGGATTAAGCCACAAAACCGTTGAAGACCTTATCGCCGAAATCGGACTGGATATGGAAGTTTTTCCAAGCGAAAAACACCTGGCAAGCTGGGTAGGGGTATCCCCCGGGAACAACGAGAGCGCGGGTAAAAAAAAAGCGGTCGAACCACCCACGGAAACAAACAAGCCAAAGCAACGTTGGTAGAAGCTGCCTGGGGCGCATCACGCACCAAGAATACATTTTATAGTGCCCGTTATCATCGTTTGGCCGCCCGACGAGGTAAAAAAAGAGCGGTAATGGCCGTAGCCCATTCCATTCTCAAATCGGTGTATTATGTTTTAAAATACAATGTTCCTTACCATGAATTGGGAGCAGATTATCTGAACAGCCGAATGGAGAAAAAACGGAAAAAGTATTTAAAGGCTGAATTGGAGAAGATGGGATATGATGTTTATCTTGAGCCTGTTAACCCCCTGAGTCCTACGGGGGCTTAAAGAGCTACGCTTCACATAACGGGAAACAAAAACCAAAGGTCGATTTTTACTGACGCACGGTGTAATAAGTCACCTAAGTCGAGTATGAAACTGATCTCAACAGATAAGCACCCCAGACTGTTGCCAGGAGCACGCGTATGAAATTTTAATTCCTTCTTATCTGTTATGTTTTCCGATAACCGGAGCATTTGTCCAAAAGATGAGTGCTGTCTTTCTTTTTGTCTAAATTAAAAATAAGCGACAATAAAATGTTGTTATAATACTGATTATAAGTGTATTAATATTATATAGATTTACATATGAAAAAAGCAAACAACCAGGCATTGGTAATTTTCGGGGCATCGGGCGACCTAACCTATCGAAAACTCATTCCGGCGGTTTTCGATTTATATATGAACAATCTGCTCCCCGAAGGATATGTGGTTTTGGGGGTCAGTCGTACAAAATATACCGATAAGGAATTCCGAAAAAAGATGTCGGAAGGTATTCGTCAATTTTCGAATTTTAAAGATACAGCTTGTGAAAAGATCAACGATTTCGTGGCTAAAATCTTTTATCTGAGTATCGATACCGAAAATGGAGACGATTATGCACTGGTGAAGGAAAAACTTTCCAAACTGAATGACAAGTTCAATTTGCAACACAACTATATTTTCTATCTTTCGACGCCTCCTTCGCTCTATCCTCTCATTCCAAAATTTCTTTATGGACAGGGACTTACGATTCAGGAAAAGGGATTCAGGCGTATCATTATCGAAAAACCCTTCGGGCACGATTTGCAATCGGCCATCGAATTAAACAAGCTGTTGCTCGAGTTTTTCAGTGAAGATCAGATATACCGCATCGATCATTATTTGGGAAAAGAAACCGTGCAAAACCTTATGGTTACACGCTTTGCCAACGGAATTTACGAACCGCTGTGGAACAGAAATTATGTAGAGCATGTCGAAATCACGGCAGCCGAGAGTTTAGGTGTGGAAGATCGGGGTGGATATTACGACAACGCCGGTGCCCTGCGCGACATGATTCAAAACCATTTGCTTCAAGTGGTTTCGCTCGTGGCAATGGAGCCTCCCATCAAAAATACGCCCGACGATATCCGCTACGAAAAGATGAAAGTCTTTCGGGCACTGCATCCATTGAATGAAGATGATCTGAAAAACAACGTGATCAGAGGGCAATATACGGCGTCGAACATTCGTGGGAAACACTACGTGGGTTATCGCGAAGAACCCGGCGTCAACAGCGAATCGCGCACGGAAACATATGTGGCCATGAAATTCTATATCGACAATTGGCGCTGGGCCGGCGTACCTTTCTACGTTCGCACCGGCAAACGAATGCCTACGCGTGTTTCGGAAGTTGTCATCCACTTCAGGCCATCGCCACTGCCCCTCTACAAGCACGAAGATGGAGAAAACAAAGGCTTCAACCAATTGATTTTGCGCATCCAACCCGACGAAGGCATTTTGCTGAAGACAGGGATGAAAGTTCCCGGAAGCAGCAACGAAGTGAAATCGGTGAACATGGATTTCCACTATTCCGAACTCACCGATCATTATATACCCGAAGCTTATGAACGACTGATTCTCGATTGCATGCAGGGCGACAATACGCTTTTCATGCAAGGCGAAGCCGTGGAAGAAACCTGGCGGTTTGTGCAGCCCATTCTCGACTATTGGGAAAAACATCCCGAAGCTGCATTATACGGTTATCCGGCAGGTTCGTGGGGACCGGATGTTGCCGACGATCTCATCGAAGGAGCAGATAATACCTGGCGTTATCCCTGCAAGAATCTGGCCGACGACGGCATTTATTGCGAATTGTAATTCGCTTTTTGTCGATTATTTGAAAACTAAAAGAGAAAAATGGAAATTCGAATTTTTGATACTCAGCCACAGCTCAATCAGGCATTCACCGACTGGCTGAAAGAAATTGCGCGCAACAAAGATTGTGTCAATATAGCTCTTTCGGGGGGCTCAACGCCAAAATCGCTTTTCGATGAGTGGTCGATGAATCATCGGGACGATATCGACTGGGATCGGATAAGATTTTTTTGGGGTGACGAACGTTGCGTACCTCCAAACGACGAACAAAGCA
>JAQVEB010000327.1 GCA_028698105.1 Petrimonas sp.
ATTCTCATCCTCGATAGCCATCGCTTCGGGAAAACCCGATTGGATGACCGCAGTCCCGCATTTCGGAAGAAAAGCCGTTACCAGCCCGCAACCCGATTTCAACGCCGCTTTCGCAGAAAGACAAACCGAGCCGGTCTTTCCCAAACTACCCCCAACAATCAGCGCATGGCCTTGTGTGCCCTTGTGGGCAAACTTCGATAACGGAGGAATAACGGGTTGAATGTCCCTTTTTTCCGTAAAGAAAACACGCGTTTCGGCTTCGCCAATCGCTTTTTCACTTAATCCGATATTCACGATGTCCACATTCCCCGAAAACCTGTAATTATCGGGTAAAAACAACGCCAGTTTGGGAATTTGGAACGTTACGGTTTCGGTTGCCTGAACGGCAAACGTTGTTTTCCGGTCGAGAAACAACCCGCTCGGCACATCAATGCCGATAATGATTTTGCCGCTATCGTTCATTCGTTGAATAACTTCCGCACCTATTCCCGTAACCTCCCGCGATAAACCTGTTCCAAACAATCCGTCAATCAAGATATCGTATTTCGTAAAATCGGGAATTTCTTCCGTAAGGGTTATTTTTTTATACGGAATGTTTTCCGCCTTCACGCGCCTCACATTGTGCGCGCAATCTTCGGTATAACGCTCACTATACTCCACAATGCACACGCTCACATTATATCCCGCTTTGTGCAACAGCCGCGCGACGACCAACCCGTCTCCCCCGTTATTTCCAACTCCCGCAACAACAAGCGTCAATCTGTCTTTATCGGTATATTTATCCGTAAACCAATCGTAAAAAGCGGTCGCCGCTCTTTTCATTAATTGAAGTGAAGAGATATCATCGTGCGAAATGGTTTTAGCATCAATCTCACGAATTTGTTCGGATGTAAGGATTTTCATAGCAAAATCGTTTTTCTTTCTTGCGAAGATAGTAATTTTATCGTTTTTCGAGCGAAAAAACATAAAAAAAGGTATCCAATTTCTTGAATACCTTTCGTTGTGGTGCGCAGGATGAGACTCGAACTCACACGCCGGAACCGGCACTACCCCCTCAAAGTAGCGTGTATACCAATTTCACCACCTGCGCTTTTCGTGGTGTGCCCAGAACAGGACTCGAACCTGCACATCGTTACCGACACTAGTCCCTGAAACTAGCGCGTCTACCAATTTCGCCATCTGGGCGCTTCATTAACTCTTTATTTGCCGGCCGTTGTCCGGTTTGGTGCAAAAATAAACCGCATGTTTTATTTGCGGATGCAAAGATACATGTTTTTTGAAGTGTTACAAACGTTTTTTGTAATTTTTTTCATTTGGAGGGTGCAGCTACAAATACGATACAAAAAAACCGGACACATTTCACCCAATTTCCATTTTGTACATCAATTTATTTAAACTAATTTTGGGCTTTTATTTGGTAAAAACAGGTAGTATGAGCGGTTTTTTTGGCAGCATTTCAACATCGGATTGTGTGAACGATGTATTCTATGGCACTGATTATCACTCCCATCTGGGGACAAAAAGAGCCGGAATGGCGTTCCTTTCCAAAGGGAAAGGGTTTCAACGCGCCATCCACAGTCTGGAAGACGGTTATTTCAGAAACAAATTCGAAAACGATATAAAAGGATTTTCGGGAAATAGCGGGATTGGCGTGATTAGCGATACCGATCCGCAACCCATCGTGGTAAACTCGCATTTCGGCCGGTTTGCGGTGGCAACCGTAGGGAAGATCGTCAATATTGATGAACTGGAAGCCGATTTTCTGAAACGCCACCACACGTTTTCCGAGACCAGTCTCGGCACCGTGAATCCCACCGAACTCATTACCATGCTTATCGCCGAAGGCGACGATTTTGTTTCGGGAATAGAAAATGTGTACAGCCGGGTGAAAGGGTCTTGCTCCATGCTGATACTCACCGAAGACGGAAACCTCATTGCCGCGCGCGATAAACTGGGACGCACGCCCATTGTTATCGGGAAAAAAGAAAACGCGTACGCGGCGGCGTTCGAGACGTGTTCTTTCGGAAATCTGGGCTACGAAATTGACAAATATCTTGGCCCAGGCGAGATTGTGCGTTTAACGGCCAACGGGTATGAGCAACTGCGCGAACCCAACGAAAAAATGCAAATATGCGCTTTTCTTTGGGTTTATTACGGCTATCCGCCGTCGCTCTACGAAGGCATCAATGTGGATGAATGCCGTTACCGGTGCGGCGCAGCGTTGGCCAAATACGACAAAGACATACAAGCCGATTTCGTTGCCGGCATCCCCGATTCCGGCCTGGGACATGCCATCGGTTACGCGAATGCCACACGCATCCCGTTAAAACGGCCTTATGCGAAATATACGCCCACCTGGCCGCGCAGTTTTATGCCGCAAAGCCAAAACATGCGCGATTTGGTGGCAAAAATGAAACTTATCCCCAACAAGGCTATTTTAAGGGATCAAACCGGTGTATTTCTGGATGACTCCATCGTGAGGGGAACACAATTGAAAGATAATGTGCGCGATCTGCACGAGGCGGGAATTAAAAAAATTGTCATGCGAATCGCTTGTCCGCCATTGACTTACCCGTGTGAATTTCTAAATTTCAGCCGCTCCCGCTCAAGTCTGGAACTGGCCACGCACAAAGCCGTTAAAGAACTCGAAAATGCAGATATAGAGACCGTGAATATGGAAGAATACGCCGATCCGAACAGCGAAAAATACAAGGCAATGGTCGAAAAGATCAGGGAGAACCTTAATCTTTCCTCACTTACCTTCCAAAAGTTGGACGATTTGGTCGAGGCGATCGGGTTGCCGAAAGAGAGACTTTGCACGCACTGCTTCGACGGATCAAGCTATTTCGAATGAAAACGGTTCTTAACCGGTAAATTGCTTTAAATCCAGCATCGGATCAATCTTTTGAGGTGTGTAAACAAGTTCGTCCCAGGTGATCTTTTCTTGTCTGGAAGCAGCCTCCCGCCCCGAAATAGCGGTTAATGTTGAGTTACAACCCGATTCCAGCTGATTTAGATACTTTCCACTTGTGATGCTGTTTATAAAAGCTTTTCCTTTGTTTTTATCGGCATCGTCCAACGACGAGGAAGTGGCTCCTCTCGCGATAGATTCCGGCGTTAATTCTCCTGCCGAGCGCAGCACACCCGAATCCCATTGGTTCTCGCCCGAAATAAATACGCCGCCGCTGTAGTGCGCTTCGGCTATACCCTTGGTTCCGATAAATCGTGCGCATACGTCGCCGAAAATCTTTCCTACTTTGCTGGAATGCACTGAAACATTCACATCGTCGGGATATTTATAAATAACCTGATAATTTGTCCAGGCATTACCGAAACCGGGATTGCCTTTGCGGCCATCATCGCCGATGGCATGCAGAGGCGTTGCATCGAGAACCCAGTTACATACGTCTAT
>JAQVEB010000038.1 GCA_028698105.1 Petrimonas sp.
GAAAAACAGCTTCGGGTGGATGCAAAACAATTACTTCGTAAAACAAAGTGCAAAGCCGCTGTCGCCGGCTTCCATCACGAAAGATTTTCTCAAACGCAACGAATTGGTCAACTACCGCGAAAAGCAGCGTGTGCCTTTTTCGCAAAAAGCCTGTGCTTTTGTAAACGGTACGTACAAATCAACTTCAAATCCCGATTACAGGTTCACCATAAACCGCTCCGACAGCACGTACGCGATTAACCTGGGCTCATTGAGGCTTTCCAAAGGAAAATGGGCGCAGGAGGATAATTTTATCGTGTTGAAAGATACGTTCAGCGATACGCCTTTTTACGTATTGCCTGATGAAAATGGCATGTTGCGCAGCATGTTGATGCCCGGCGATTTCTACTTGTCGAAATTCGAGTTGGTAAAAAATTAACCGATATCCGTTTTTTTACGGTCAATTCCAATATCGTTCAAGGACGCAGGGTCTTCCACCGGTTCAAGGTGCGAAGTCACCGTGATGGGTTCGTTAAACATATCTTCGATAGTTTCTTCAATCACATCGGCGTGATTGTGCCCTTCCTGCACCGACCACGATCCGGGAACCAGCATGTGAAAGGAAACAAACTTCCGTTGCCCGGCTTGTCGTGTCATAAGTGAATGATATTCAATGTTTTTCTCTTTTAGCGATTGCAGGTAAGCGGTTATTTTTTTCAAATCTTCTTCGGGAATTGATGCGTCCATCAGCCCGCTTGCCGAGCGGCTCAACAACTGATAACCGGTGTAAATAATGTTTAAGGCCACCAGAATGGCGATAATGGGGTCGAGAATAACCAGTCCGGTCAGTTTAACGATCAAAATACCCACAATCACACCCACCGATGTCCAAACGTCGGTCATCAGGTGCCGTCCATCGGCTTCCAGTACAAGCGATTTTCTCTTTTTCCCGTTTCTGATCAGAATTTGGCCAACGGCCAGATTTACCAGCGATGCTCCAAGCGAGATAAAGAGCCCGATGCTGATATTTTCGAGCGGTACGGGGTGCATTAATCGCGGTACGGCCGAATAGATAATGCTGAAAGCGGCTACAAGAATGAGTGCGCCTTCAATCGCACTCGAAAAATATTCGGCTTTGGTGTGCCCGAATTCATGCCCTTCATCGGCAGGTTTTTCCGAGATGTGAAGCATGATCAGCGCGATCACCGCTGCGATAAGGTTCACGAACGACTCCAGTGCATCGGAGAAAAATCCCATTGATTTGGTGAGATAATACGCATAGAACTTCAGCAAAATGGTTACTATTGCCGCTGCGATGGAAAGGTACAAGAATTTTTTCAGTGAAGTTTGTTTCATTGAGCTGATTGATTTTAAAAAACGCCCCAAAATTACATAAATTGAATGATTTTACGCCTTGGAAAAGCAGTTCTTTTTTGTGGGGAAACGGTTTAAAGGTCAATTTATAACGATTCTATGTTCACAAAAAAAGCAGCCCGAAGGCTGCATGGTAATTACATGAATGTTGGAAAGATTATTTACAAGCCCAACACTTTTACATCCACCATAAAAATGGCGTCAATTTTTACCGAATAAGTTTCCGCAGTGGTTTTATCGGTTGCAAAATTCAATTCCAACTGAAGCTTGTCTTTTAAGAAATAGTCTTTTAAGTTGATATTGTTCGTTGTCAGCGTAAGAGACGTACCCACGTTATCGGGAATCGTAGCGGCGGAAGCGATCAGTTCTTTGCTCAGTCCTGTAGCCGAAATATAAACGTTCACCGATTTCAGAAAACTCAAATCGGCTCCGGTAGGAGAAGTGAGTTCTATCTTCAGGTTCTTTAGAACGATTTGCTGGAGGAAATCGGTACTAAAACCACGGCTCGTGAGTTCCGATTCAATATTAGGGGTGAGCGTCATCGGATACACTTCCCCGTCGGGAAATGTGGTCTGAAGCGTGGGAATATCAATGGTCTCATTGATCGGAATATCAAATTGCGTAAGTTTTGCAGCTTGTTCGCAACTTGTTAACGCAAGTGCGGCAAGCAATAAAATAAATGC
Organism: Petrimonas sp.; assembly: GCA_028698105.1. Classification (GTDB taxonomy): domain Bacteria; phylum Bacteroidota; class Bacteroidia; order Bacteroidales; family Dysgonomonadaceae; genus JAQVEB01. The sequence goes on from JAQVEB010000038.1 coordinate 2,037, forward strand.
ATATTTTTTCATAAGGGTTTTGCTTAAAATGTTAATAATCTTGTTTATCTGAATTATAACACTTTAAGGGACTGAAAAGTTTTTTGCGAAGCTCTTTAGCAGTTATGAAGATCAGAAGATATCAAAAAAATGTTTTCGTTTATCTATAGTTTCATAAAATAACGTTGTAAATCCGTCGTTGGCATTCAGAAGTAGATAAATTTCCGTTCCTTTTTCTCTGGTATATGGGTTCTCAACCGTATCTATCCGTTCAATTTTGTTAAAAAGAGAAGAAATATCGTGCGTAGGATTTGGCCCAACCCATAATATATTTCTGATTTCCGGAAGACGTGGAATCCAATAGATATAATCTGTGTTGAAGGCGAAAGTTTCCGGCATTTGTTTTCGATTGTAAAAATTGAGGGCGCCTGCTTGCCCATAATTTTCAGTTAGAACCAATGTCTTTCTTTTTTCTTCTAATGACAATGTATTATATGCTTTTAGTGCTTTTTCGGCCATTTCCTTCCATCCGATCATATCGGCAAAATCCTGCGGAAGAGAATGTATTTTCCCATCTTCCCAAGTGAGTAATCCCATCGTTTGATAGGTTTCTTTTTGGTTTATAATTTGCTCCGGCGATTGCATCGGCATAAAAAATTTAACCGAGAGAAGAAAAGGAATAACGGACAAAACAACAAGTATCGGAACGATAAATGCCGATCTTTTTTTTTAGCAGTTTTTCCCAATAAACACTACCCATAGCAAATATAACCGGGTATAGACCAAGAGCGTAATAACCTTTAGCATGCGCGAATGCGTATAGCATTATGGTAATAACGAATGTCCATCCAATGAATCGGTATGGTCTAAAGGGTTTGTAAAGAAAAAAACCAACGAAGACCACCAATGATATAACTCCCCCCATCAAATATTTAAACTGACCGAGTAAAAAATCGGAGGAAGAGATATGAACCAGTTGCTTTTCATTCAAGGCATTTAAGTGATGAATGACCGGAAAATGATTTTGAATTTGCCAAATGATATTGGGTAGCAATAAAATCAGACTAACTCCCAAGGCGATGAAAAACTCTTTTTTCGCAAATATCCACCGTTGAGGAGTAAGCAAGAGCCCGCCAAACAAGCCAACAATGAGAAACAAAACGTTATATTTGTTGTAAATTGCCAAAGCTACTATGACCGACAATAGCAGCATCCACCTCGGATGACCGGTTCTTACATATTTTATTACGATATAAAAAATAATAGTGGAAACTAAAATTTCGAAAGAATTGGGTTGGAACAACATATTTATTCGCAGATATACCGAAAAAATGAAAAGAACAGCCGCCAGAATTTTTGCATGCAATCCACCGTCAAATTCATCAACAATAAACCAGATAAAGACAATGACTAATGCGCCGAATAGAGCGGGGAAAAAGCGCACCCAAAACAATCCATCTCCCAATAAATAAATAAGCGCAGCTATCCACGATGTAAACGGGGGAACGGAAACATAGCCGGCAGCCGGATGAAAAGCCTGATCGAGATACAGAAACTCGTCTCGATGCAGTTCGTACACCGGATTAACCATTGCGTACTGCAAAATGAATTTTACGGCTATCAACAACAGCAGTACTCCGTATCGAGTTAATAATAAGTCGATTAAATTTCTCTTTTTTGAGCCGATCATACGCAATTATGTTGTTAAGCCTTTTTTGAAAAATGCCCGATTAATTTTTGTAAAATTCATCAACTAAACAATAAATGAGGCCAATATGTTGTTATTAGATGAAAGAAGTTTATGTGGGATGTTCCGGTTTTTCCAATAATGATTGGAAAGGAGGGTTTTATCCCGAAAATTTATCGCCGAAAGAATATTTACATTTTTATTCCGGCGTGTTTAACGCGGTTGAAATAAATTCGACATTCTATCGCACACCTTCATCACAGACAATTCAAAACTGGTACTCACAGACACCTGGTAACTTCCGGTTCTTCATAAAGATTCCGAAACGTATCACGCACACTGCCCGTTTAAACGCTGTATCTGCCGATGTGAACGATTTCTGCGGGTTGTTCATTCAGGGATTACGCGAAAAAAACGGTGGTTTTCTGTTTCAACTCCCGCCATCGTTCGTGTATTCGGAAGAAAATCTGGCACGTGTTTTACAGGCGACAAGCGACGGTTGCCTCAACGTGATGGAATTCAGGCATGCATCCTGGTGGACCGATCATGTTATGAAAGCGTTGGCGGAAAAAGGAATCGTATTTTCCGGTGTAAGCATTCCCAAAGACATTCCCTATGAGGTAAACGTCAACCATTCCGGTTTTCTGTACTATCGTTTGCACGGCAAGCCCGTCATGTTTAAATCGGCATATTCCGATGAATTTCTGGACGGGCTTGCCGTGCAGTTAAAAAACGCCGATCGCACAAGTTACATCTTCTTTAACAACACGTGGGGAATGTCCGCCATACGCAATGCGCAATACGTGCAAATGAAGTTAAAGAAATTATAAGACAATGGCTTTATGGTTTGTTTTCATTTAATCACCTCCGCAAAATCCTCCAGATTTTCATCTACATACTGCGCGATAACGGCGGTTTCCTCTTCTTCGATGTAGAAGAATTTCTCTTCCAGTTCATCAAATTGTTCAAAATCCACATACATGGCGGTAAATTCTTCGTCCGTTGTGTCGCGCTCCAACTCTGCGCGATGCGCGTCGTAAATCTCTTTGGCTTTGTACAGGATTTTCGACAATCCTTTGGCGCCCATCAGCTTCAAGGCTTTCGCCGTTGGATTATCGAAAATATAACCGCCGTAGCCGTTTTGTATCAACTGGATGAACCCACCTTCGTTCACTTCGCTTTTGAAAATTTGCAATGCCAGAAGCGTGTGTTGGTAACCGTTCAGCTTGTCCATATTCTCGGCGGTAATTTCTCCGCCAATTGCTTCGAAATAGGCATCGGTGAATACTTTCAGGAATTCGTCCATGCCTTTTCCGGCAGCGTCAATAATCTTTTTCTCGTCAATTCGTATCATGATTTTGGTTTTTTTGATTCAAATATAATTACTTTTTTCTAAAATTCGTCCTTTTCCATTTTCCACTATTCTTAATCCATTAAAAAATGCTACATTTGCATTCAAATGACCTTTTAACAAAAATAATCTTAGAAATGAAAGTAAAACCTTTTATGGGCATTCGTCCCCCGAAAGAATTCGTGAAAGAAGTGGCCTCGCGCCCGTACGATGTGTTAAATTCCGAAGAAGCACGCCAGGAAGCGGAAGGGAATGAAAAATCGCTGTATCACATCATCAAACCCGAAATTGATTTCCCGGTGGGAAAAGACGAACACGATGCCGACGTGTATGAAAAAGCCGCAGAAAATTTCCAAAAATTTCAAGATAAGGGATGGCTCGTACAAGACGAGAAAAGCATGTATTACGTGTATGCGCAAACCATGAACGGAAAAACCCAATACGGATTGGTCGTGGGCGCGTATGTGGATGATTACATGACCGGAAAGATCAAAAAACACGAACTCACCCGTCGCGATAAAGAAGAAGACCGCATGAAACACGTGCGCGTGAACGACGCCAATATTGAGCCGGTTTTCTTTGCGTATCCGCAAAATGCCGAACTCGATGCGATCGTAAGTCGTATAACAGCCGGAACTCCCGAATACGATTTTGTTTCGGTGGACGGCGTTGGCCACCATTTTTGGGTAGTTTCAGACACCAAGGATATTGAAGATATCACGCATATATTTACCGAAATGCCGGCGATGTATATTGCCGACGGGCATCATCGTTCGGCTGCCGCAGCGCTGGTAGGCGCAGAGAAAGCGAAAAACAACACGGATCACAAGGGCGATGAAGAATACAACTACTTTATGGCGGTGTGTTTCCCCGATAACCAGTTGACGATCATTGATTACAACCGTGTTGTGAAGGATTTGAACGGACTGTCGGACGAAGCGTTTCTGGATAAACTGAAAGAAAACTTTATCGTGGAAGAAAAAGGCACGGAAATTTATAAACCGGCTAAACTGCATAATTTCGCCATGTTTCTGTCGGGAAAATGGTATTCTTTAACCGCCAAAGAAGGAACGTATAACGATAATGATCCCATTGGCGTATTGGATGTTACGATTTCATCGAACCTGATTCTGGATGAAATTCTCGGCATTAAAGATTTGCGTTCCGATAAACGCATTGATTTTGTGGGTGGAATTCGTGGATTAGGCGAACTGAAAAAACGGGTGGACAGTGGCGAAATGCGTGTAGCGTTTGCTTTGTATCCCGTTTCCATGAAGCAATTGATGGATATTGCCGATACCGGCAACATTATGCCGCCAAAAACTACGTGGTTCGAGCCCAAATTGCGTTCGGGCCTGGTGATTCATAAATTAACGTAATTTTTTGTAGTAGAGACGCGGCATGCCACGTCTCTACGGTTTAAACATACAAACCGTGAATGTTTCGCAAATAATCCACCAGAAAACCGACGAAGTTTTCCCCGAAATTGTGCGTCATTATCGTTACCTGCATCAACATCCTGAGCTTTCGTATCAGGAAGAAAATACGGCACGGTATATTGTTGCTTTTTTGGATACAGAAGGTATTCCGTACCGTTCAAATATAGGAGGTTACGGAATTTTGGCATGGATTAAAGGTGAAAAAAGCGAAAGCGGAAAAACCATTGCTTTTGTAGCTGATATGGATGCCCTGCCGGTTCAGGAGCAAAATGATGTAGAATATAAATCGGCAACCGACGGCGTGATGCACGCCTGCGGCCACGATGCACAAAGCGCCGCGTTGATGGGTGCAGTGAAGATCGTCCATTCGCTGAAAAGCGAATTTGCCGGAACGGCATTGTTTGTGTTTCAGCCGGGAGAAGAGAAATCGCCGGGCGGCGCCGATCTGATGCTGAAAGACGGTGTTTTCAGAGATTTTACGCCCGATTTTATCGTAAAACAGCATGCGTACATTGATCTCCCTGCGGGAACCATCGGGTTTCAATCGGGAACCATCATGGCTTCGGCAGACGAGGTGCACATCCGGGTGAAAGGGCAGGGGGGGCACGGCGCGCTTCCACATGAACTGAACGATACGGTGCTGGCTGCATCCAACATCGTTGTTGCCATGCAGCAATTGGTGAGCCGCCGCCGCAACCCGTTCAACCCGATGGTGCTTTCATTAGGCAAATTCATCGCCAACGGCGCAACCAACGTTATTCCGGATAAAGTAACCCTTGCGGGTTCCATGCGTTGCATGGACGAAGAAGAACGCCGGAAAATGCTTCGGCTTATTCCGCAAATTGCCGAATCAACGGCGGCAGCTTACGGCTGTTCGTGCAAAATTGATTTGCCGGACGGGTATCCGTGTGTGATCAGCGACGAGGTGGTCACCGAAAAAGTATGCAGTGCTGCCATTGAATTTTTGGGTGAAAAAAACGTGTGTGAATTTCCCAAACGCATGACCGCCGACGATTTCGGTTTCTTTACGCAACAGTATCCGTGCTGCTATTACCGGTTCGGCGTAGCCGAAGAAAATAAAAAACCGGGCGCGTTGCATTCCGGAACATTTCTGATAAAGGAAGAGGCGCTGAGAACCGCGTCGGGGACGTTCGTGTTTATTGCTTTGCAATATCTTACTGAAAACTAATTATCATCAAGCTAAAAATAAATTATCATGGGAATCAAGAGAAGAGATTTTTTAAAAAGTTCGCTCATCGGAGCAGGAGTGTTGAGTGCGGGGAATTTGTCGGCAATTGTTGTTTCGGGAAAAGAGAAGGTTGCCAAACCGTTAAATTACGGAACAGCCGCTTTTAACATGTCGGGTTATGCCGCACCTAAACTGGATAAGGTGCGCATCGGCTTTGTAGGATTGGGAAACAGAGGCCCGGGCGCGGTGGTCCGTATGTCGCACATCGAAGGGGTGGAAATTGCAGGATTGTGCGATCAATACCCCGACAGGGTTGAGAAGGCGCAAAAAATCCTCACCGATCAGGGCCTTCCGAGAGCAAAATCCTATACCGGATCGAAAGAAGCATGGAAAAAAATGTGCGAAGACCCGAATATTGATCTCATTTACAATTGCGGCCCGTGGTCAATTCACACGCCCATATCGGTGTACGCCATGGAGCGCGGCAAACACGCTGCAACCGAAGTGCCGGCGGCCATTACGCTCGATGAATGCTGGCAACTGGTGGAAACATCCGAAAAAACAAAAAAGCACTGCATGATGCTCGAGAACTGTTGCTACGATTTCTTTGAGATCATGACGCTCAATATGGCCCGTCAGGGTTTCTTCGGGGAAATTATTCATACTGAGGGAGCGTATATTCACGATTTGCTGAACTCTAATTTTGGTAAAAATTCGTATGCCGAGATGTGGCGTCTGCGTGAAAACATGAAGAACGGGAATCTGTATCCCACACACGGTCTTGGGCCTATTTGCCAGATTATGAACATCAATCGCGGCGACCGGATGGATTATCTTACCTCTATGAGTTCCAACGATTTTATGATGGCACAGAAAGCCGAACAGCTTGCCAGGGAAGATAATTTTTACCTGGAATTTGCCGGAAAAACATACCGGGGGAATATGAATACGTCATTGGTACGTACTCACAAAGGCGGCACCATGATGATCCAGCACGATGTAACCAGCCCCAGGCTGTATTCGAGAATACATCTGGTGAGTGGAACCAAGGGTTTTGCGCAAAAATATCCCGAACCGGGAAAAATCTCGACCGGACATGCGTTTATGAACGAGGAAGAAATGAAGAAAATTGAAGAGCAATACACGCCTGAAATCGTGAAGCACGTGGGCGAAATCGCTAAAAAGATTGGTGGGCACGGAGGCATGGACTTCATGATGGACTGGCGATTGATTGATTGCCTGCGTAACGGGATTCCGCTCGATCAGGATGTGTACGATGCCGCCCTGTGGAGCAGCATTACCCCATTGAGCCGGCAATCGCTCACCAACCGATCCAACTCGGTGGACGTTCCCGATTTTACGCGCGGCAACTGGAAAACAAATAAACCCGTGGATGTTACCTTGAAAGGCGGTGGAACTACCGGCGTTAAAACAAAAAATGCCGACGGAACCAAACAAATGAATGTATAAATAACGTAAATTTTGAATTTGATTTAATATAAACAGTATGGCATATCATGATTTAGACGAGTTGGATGAAAAAATCCTGAAACTCATTGTAGAAAACGCCCGCATTCCTTTTCTTGAAGTGGCCCGTGAGTGTGGTGTTTCGGGCGCGGCCATTCACCAACGTGTGCAGAAACTCACCAATCTGGGGGTAATAAAAGGTTCGGAATATGTGATTGATGTGGAGAAAATAGGTTACGAAACCTGTGCGTACATCGGAATTTTCCTGACCAACCCAAGCAGTTACGAAAATGCCGTATCGGCGTTGGAAAAAATACCCGAAGTGGTGGAATGTTATTACACCACAGGCGAATACGATTTGTTGATCAAAGTGTATGCGCGCAACAACCACGATGTGCTGAATCTTATTCACGACAAGATACAACCCATCGGATTGGCGCGAACCGAAACGCTGGTAAGCTTCAAGGAAGCTTTCAGAAAAAAATTGCCAATAGATCTCATGCGTTTGGAGGAAAAATGACGAAAAAATATTTTCCTTTCGTTTTTCTGTTCGTCGTGATTTTCTTCACGGGCTGCAAAAACAAGCAGTATTCCTTTAGCGAAAACAGCCGGGCGGAAAAGGATCGCATTGCCGTAGCTGATCAAATCCTGACGCGTATTTTAACGTTATACGACGTTCCCAAATACGGTTTGCTGGCGGAAACATATCCCGAAAATCCGGATCATAAAGTTGATTATCTCGCCGAAGGCGCCGTGCAGAAGCAGCATCAGGAAGTTTCTTTTTTGTGGCCTTATTCCGGCGTTTTATCGGGGACAGTATCGTTGTACAAGGAAACGAAAAACCAGAAATATCTTACGTTGCTGGAAGAGCAAATTCTTCCCGGCCTGGAAAAATACTGGGACACAACACGAACGCCTTCGGCGTACCAGTCGTACCCCGTTTTTGCAGGGCACAGCGACCGGTTTTACGACGATAACGTGTGGCTGGCGCTCGATTTCTGTTCGTTGTACGAATCAACGCAGGATCAGAAATACCTGGACAAGGCATTGCAACTTTACGATTTTATCTTCAGCGGATGGGACGAGCAGTTGGGTGGCGGAATCTATTGGTGCGAGCAGAAAAAAGGGAGCAAAAACACGTGTTCCAACGCGCCTACAGCGGTTCTTTGCGCAAGACTGTCCGAAATAACGAAAAACAACATGTATCTGGAGAAAGCGAAAGAAACGTACGAATGGACAAAGAAGAATCTGCTGGATCCATCGGATCAGGTGTATTGGGACAATGTTTCCCTGTCGGGTAAAATATCGGAAGCAAAATACACCTACAACAGCGGACAAATGATCGAGGCCGCTGTAAGGTTGTACCGCATCACCCAAAACAAGGCTTATCTGGACGACGCACAAAAAACGGCGGAAGGCACTTATAAGCACTTTGTGAAGGAGTTGCAAACGAAAAACGGCCTACAGCCTTTTTATCCCTATTCTCCGTGGTTTAACGTGATACTTTTCAGGGGATTGAAAGTTTTGTACGAAACAGACGGTAATGAAAAATACGTGCAAACTATGATCAACAATGCGAAATATGCGCTCGAAAACACGTTGGACGAAAACCAATTATTCGGAAAAAGCTGGTACAAAAAAACCGATAATAAATATAAATGGTTGCTGGACAACGCTTGTATGATCGAACTTTTTGCCGAATCAGCTTCATTCAATAAACAATTTTCACTACCTTAGTAAAATTTAAAAAATAAGTACTCAACGTTAGACAACTCTTTTATTCCTATTTCAATTGCCACGTCATTTATGACGTGGGTGAGAATGCGTTACAGCATTGGGCTTTAGCCCAAGTTTGAGAGCTGTAAATTTTGGCTAAAGCCTTTTCTCTGTTCTTTAATTCCACGTCATAAATGACGTGGCAATTGAAAACATTGATGCATTATTTTTTTCAATTTTACTTAGTTGTTTTTAAATAACGAATTCACTCAATAAAACGATATGACAACACGCAGAAATTTTTTAAAAAAATCAGGTCTCGGATTGGCGGCAATTACCGTAAATCCTTCATGGATAACGGCACAAAAGACGATGACCAATCCCGGAAAATACATTTCCAAACGTCCCGCGCCCGGAAAACGGAATTTTACATCCAAAGCCGTTGAACAAACCATTGTTCGGGTTAAATCGAAAATCAAAGACCCGAAACTGGCCTGGATGTTCGAGAATTGTTTTCCCAATACGCTGGATACAACCGTAAAATTCGGCAGAAAAAACGGCAGACCGGATACGTTCGTTATCACCGGCGATATTGATGCCATGTGGCTTCGCGACTCGTCGGCGCAGGTTTGGCCTTATCTGCCCCTCACCAAAGACGATGCGCATCTTCGCGAAATGATCGCCGGAGTGATCAATCGCCAAACGCAATGCATTCTGATTGATCCGTATGCGAACGCATTCAATCATGATCCCCTACCGGATGGCGAATGGATGAAAGACGGCACCGATATGAAGCCGATGTTGCATGAGCGCAAATGGGAGATTGATTCGTTGTGCTACCCGATACGCTTATCCTATAATTACTGGAAGACGACCGGAGACACCTCGGTGTTCGATGCCGATTGGAAGAAAGCCATGGTTTCCGTGCTGACTACCTTCAAGCAACAACAACGTAAAAACGGCCATGGGCCGTATAAATTCCTTCGCATAACGGACAGGCAGTTGGATACCGTGAACAACGGCGGGTACGGAAATCCCGTGAATCCCGTAGGATTGATCGTTTCGTCGTTCCGCCCGTCGGACGATGCTACTACTTTCGGGTTCCTTGTTCCCTCCAATTTGTTTGCCGTAACTTCTCTTCGTCAGTTAGCCGAAATTTCCGATAACGTGACGAAAGATAAAACATTTGCCGGTGAATGTCGCGCGTTGGCCGATGAAGTGGAAGCCGCTCTCAAAAAATACGCCGTTTATACACACCCGAAACATGGAGAAATCTACGCTTTTGAAGTAGATGGATTTGGGAATCAGTATATTATGGATGACGCCAACGTGCCCAGTTTATTGGCTTTGCCCTATTTGGACAGCGTTGCATGCAACGATGAAATCTATCAAAACACCCGCGGATTCGTGTGGAATCCGGATAACCCGTACTTTTTCGTAGGCAAAGCCGGACACGGTATCGGCGGCCCACACGTGGGGTACGATATGGTTTGGCCGATGAGCATCATCATACACGCCATGACCAGCAACAGTGATGAGGAGATAAAACAAGACATACGAATGCTTCGCGATACCGATGCCGGCACAGGATTCATGCACGAAACCTTTAATAAGGATAATCCCGAAAAGTTCTCCAGAAGCTGGTTTGCATGGGCAAATACCTTATTTGGCGAGCTGATTTTGAAACTGGAGAAAGAAAATAAGTTACACTTGATAAATAATATAAAATGATGAAGACTAAATATTTACTTATTGTCGCCAGCTTACTTTTAACTACTGTGTATGTTAAATCTCAAGTCAAATACGAACCGGTTGACTACGTCAGCATTCTGGTAGGAACCGATTCGGAGTTTGCACTTTCAAATGGTAACACCTATCCGGCTATTGCGCGTCCGTGGGGAATGAATTTCTGGACGCCGCAAACCCGAAAGATCGGGGATGGCTGGCAATACGTTTACGGCGATCATAAAATAAACGGCTTCAAACAAACCCATCAACCCAGTCCGTGGATGAACGATTACGGACAATTTGCCATCATGCCGATGACCGGTAAAATCGAGTTTGATCAGGAAAAGCGAGCAAGTTGGTATTCGCATAAAGCCGAAATAGCCAAACCGTACTATTACAGCGCGTATTTGGCCGATTACGATTTGACGACCGAAATCACGCCATCGGAACGTGCCGCAATTTTTCGTTTTACGTTTCCCGAAACGAATAGCGCTTATGTGGTGGTTGATGCCTTCGATAAAGGTTCGTCGGTGGAAATATTGCCCGAAAAAAATGCAATTATCGGCTACACAACCCGGAATAGTGGTGGCGTTCCCGACAATTTCAAAAATTATTTCGTTATCGTTTTCGATAAACCGTTCGAATACAAACATGCCATAAAAGACGGAAAAATTGACGGAGACGCCTTGAAAGCCGAGGCCAACCATGCAGGAGGCGTTATCGGATTTTCCACCAAACGCGGCGAAAAAGTACTGGCGCGCGTTGCTTCGTCATTTATCAGCTACGATCAGGCGTGGCAAAACCTGAAGGAAGTTACCGGAAAGGATTTCGAAACCGTTAAAAACGATGGCCGCAAAGCCTGGAACGACGTATTAGGCCGCGTTGAGGTGGAAGGTGGAAACTTTGATCAGCAACGTACGTTTTATTCAACGTTGTATCGCTCAACGCTTTTCCCGCGCAAGTTTTATGAGATTGATGCCACCGGAAAAACCGTGCATTACAGTCCGTACAACGGACAGGTTTTACCCGGATACATGTACACCGATACCGGCTTCTGGGATACGTTTCGCGCGCTATTTCCGCTCCTCAACTTTATGTATCCGTCTGTAAACGGGGAAATTCAGGAAGGATTGATCAATACATACAAAGAAAGCGGCTTCCTGCCGGAATGGGCAAGTCCCGGGCATCGCGGCATCATGGTTGGGAACAATTCCGCTTCGGTAGTAGCCGATGCGTATCTCAAAGGGCTGCGCGGATACGACATCGAAACACTTTACGAAGCTATGCTGCACGGAGCCAACAATGTGCATCCCAAAGTATCGTCCACGGGCCGTTTGGGTTACGAATATTATAATAAGTTGGGTTATGTGCCTTATAATGTGGGTATTCGTGAAAATGCCGCACGCACACTGGAATATGCGTTTGATGACTGGAGTATTTACAGATTGGCCAAAGCCTTGAAACGTCCGCAGGCCGAAATTGATCTGTACGCGAAGCGTAGCCAAAACTACCGCAACCTGTATTCACCGGAATATAAATTAATGCGCGGACGCAACGAAGACGGAACGTTTCAATCGCCATTCAGCCCGACGAAATGGGGCGATGCGTTCACCGAAGGCAATAGCTGGCATTACACGTGGTCGGTTTTTCATGATCCGCAGGGATTGATTGATTTGATGGGGGGCAAGAAAGAGTTCGTGAACATGCTCGATTCCGTGTTTAAGATGCCTCCGGTTTTCGACGACAGTTACTACGGCGGCGTGATTCACGAAATTCGTGAAATGCAGATCATGAACATGGGGCAATATGCACACGGCAATCAACCCATTCAGCACATGATCTATCTGTACAATTATGCGGGTGAGCCCTGGAAAGCGCAATATTGGTTGCGCGAAGTGATGGATAAACTGTACACCCCCAATCCGGACGGATATTGCGGTGATGAAGACAACGGGCAAACCTCGGCCTGGTATGTTTTCTCGGCCATGGGATTTTATCCTGTTTGCCCGGGAAGCAACGAATATGTCATCGGATCGCCGTTGTTCAACAAAATGCGGGTGAAGCTTGAAAATGGCAAAACCATCGAAATTAACGCGCCCAACAACGATGCGTCAAAACGGTATATCAAGGATATGAAATTGAACGGGAAAGCCTATACGAAGAATTATTTTACGCACGAAGATTTGATGA
>JAQVEB010000328.1 GCA_028698105.1 Petrimonas sp.
CGATGACCATCACTCCCACCCGCCTGCATTCCACCGCTTTTTCGATGGCTTTCGCCACGGTTTTGGCAAAAACCGCCATATCGGCAAGTAGCGCGTCATCTAAATCAAAAATATAATCGGTTTCCTGCTTGGGAACCACCAGCGTGTGGCCTTTGGCCATGGGGTTAATATCGAGAAAAGCGTAGAAACGGTCGTTTTCGGCTATTTTGTACGACGGTATCTCACCTGCGATAATTCTGCTGAAAATTGTTGCCATATTGTTGGTTGATGGGTGATGGATGTCGGATGTCTTTTAGTCTAATCGTCTATAAGTCTATAAGTCTACAAGTCTACAAGTCTGCTCAAACGGATATCTCCATAATTTCAAACGTCATTGTTCCGGACGGAACCTTAATTTCGGCCACATCGCCCACTTTCTTGCCCATTAATCCCTGTGCAATAGGCGTGTTTACTGCAATTTTTCCGCTTTTCAGGTCGGCTTCGCTTTCGGAAACCAACGTGTAGGTCATGTCTTTTTTTGTTTTGATGTTACGAATGGTCACTTTGTTCATGATCTGCACCGTATCCGTGCCGATAGACTTTTCATCAATCAATCGTGCCGAGGCGATCAGCCCTTTCAATTGGACAATCTTGGCTTCAAGCATCCCCTGAGCCTCTTTGGCGGCATCGTATTCGGCATTTTCAGAAAGGTCTCCCTTGTCTCTCGCTTCAGCGATCTGGCGCGAAATTTCGGGTCGTTGTACAGATTCCATGTATGCCAATTCTTCCTTCAATTTCCGATATCCATCTTCGGTCATGTAAGTAACTGCCATAATTTAATCTCCTATTATTAATTGTTTATTTTTAACCATACAATGAGAAAGAAAAAGAATTCCGGCCCATGTTCAAAAGACCGGAACTCCCTTTCCTCCATTTTTAAGTACGATGCAAAGATAGCGTTTACATGGAAATAAAAAAAATTTAGAGGTATTTTTTTACAACACCTTCTTCAACTCGCCCTCCAACCTGTTGTAATCTTCCACGCGGGCAACAATACTTCCCTCTCTGTTTACAACGAATGCGGTGGGAAGATTTCGCACGTTGTATGTAGAAAGCAGAGCAGAGTAAACCGATTGCGGGTCACGAACCGCCGCCCACGGAACGTTGATGGCCGCGTTTTTCCACAGGTGTTCATCGGAATCGAACGACACCTGATAGATTTCAAACCCGTTAGGTTTGTATTTGCGGTAAAGGGTGTTCAGCGCTATGTTGTGTTTCGGCGAAAACTCGGAGTTATAAACCGTAAAATCCAAAAGCACAACTTTCCCTTTCAGTGACGATAACGCTATCTTATTGCCGTTTACATCCGAAAGCACAATATCGGGCATAGCCGATTCCGTGATTACCGGTACGTTTTTTAGCATTTCGGCTTGTTGTTCCTGTTGTTTGCGTGTTTTCAGCGCATTCATCGTGAAGTCGTACAAGTGTTTTTCGCGAGGCGTATCGGGATACTGTTGATGCCACGAAGTAGCCACCGCGCCAAACATGGCATAATCTTTCCGGTCGTAAGGATCGAAGATCAGGTAATCGTCCACTTTTTGAAACAAGGCATAATAAGCTGCTGCGCTTGCGGGATTACCCAGGATCAGTTTTGTTGCAAAATTTTTATATTGATTCAGTGCCGAGTCCACCTGATTCAGGTAAGCCATGTCGTCCAGCGTCTTTTGTTTATGCGCGTCATCGAGCATTTTAATTTGAGCGGCAACCGATTGATAGTGTTGATTGATCTGCCGTAGCTGATCGTTTATCGGCGAATTTTCAACCACAAGCGTGTTAAACATATCCTTGGCATCGGCTTTCACGTGCAGTGTCTCCGCCGAATCAACAGTGAAGGCGGCATACTGATTTCCCAGCCGCACCTGGTAAAACTCCGGATTTTGCGGCGCATCTTCCCTGAAACGAAAAGTTCCTTTTTTGTCAATCTTTACGGAATCAACGGTTTCCACACCGCCCAATCCGCGATGCTCAAGATACAGCATCTGCGCGCTATCCACCGAAGTAATCTCGCCTTTCACCTGAATTTTTTTTGCGCCCGATTGACAACCGGACCATATTCCGCCGGTTAGCGCGAACATAAGAAAGAAATATATCGCATGTTTTTTCATACTGCTAATGTTATTTCAAATTTGAGACCGCAAATATACGGGATAATTTCCGATTACCGTGAAAGACGAATAAGGTTTTTGCTCCTAAAATCGCCCGGCAATGAAATGCCGGTGAACAGGTCGTCGCTCCGAAATCAATCTGAAAATCGGCGAATTGAACAATTTATTAGTCACCCCCCTTTTAAACTACAAGATAATGATTATATTTGCAGAAATAAACGTATCAAAAAAATTAAACGACATGAAAAAGGCAACTATTTCACTTTTTATTTTATTTCTGGGAATCTTAGTCGCAACGAGTGCATCGGCGCAGGAAAAGAAAAAGGATTATTTTGCCGGAAAATGGAATATTCTGGTAAAAAACACACCTAACGGCGATGAGAACGCCACGCTTATCTTCGAGAGAAAAGACGGACGTCTGCAGGGAACCATAAATCGCGAAAACGGCGAAGTGATCACCATCAACGGACTGGTGGAGAAACCCGATACCATTACCGGATATTTTTATGCCGAAGGCTCCAATCTAAACCTGTTTCTTGCGAAAAAAGACCGGAAAACGCTTACCGGTTCTGTGATGGACCAGTTTCAGGTGGAAGGTACGCGCGTTTTACCCGAAAAGAAAAAGTAGCAGGCAAAAAATCGTTCTTATCCAAGCCTATAAAATTTACCCTTTTGGCATGCCGGAAGGGTTTTTTTATTGCAAAAAGATAATTAAATGTTGTAACTTCCCTTTTCTTATTGTATAAATCACTATATTTGAAAATATTTTTCACCTATTCATTATTCATCATGAAGAAAATTCTTTTGTACACTATCGGGCTTTTTTTAATTAGTCCCGCGTTGTTATTCTCACAGCAGTTGAACAAAAAGTTGGGCGTTTTTGAATCGCAAGGCGATGTCGGAGCGGTAAAACACGTCGGAAACGCTGCTTACAATACTAATAATCAACAATGTACACTGGAAGGATCGGGAAAGAACATCTGGTTCGGCAGCGACGAGTTTCATTATCTGTGGAAAAAGCTGAAAGGCGATTTTATTCTTACTGCTCAGGTTGAGTTCGTGGGCGAAGGCGTGGATCCGCATCGCAAGATCGGGTGGATGGTACGCGAATCACTTTCGGACAATGCTCCGCACGTGAGCGCCGTTATTCACGGCGACGGGCTGACCTCGTTGCAGTATCGGGCGACAGCCGGAGCCGATATGGAAGAAAAAAAAATGCAGGCCCAGGGCCCGGACGTAGTCCGGTTAAT
>JAQVEB010000329.1 GCA_028698105.1 Petrimonas sp.
AACTGCTGATGTAAGGGCGCATGTGTTTAAATAAGATGAACGCGATCAAAACAATAACCGCGATCAATATATATTTGAATCTTTTACTTTCCCTATTTTCTTTACTTTCGATCATATATTTATTTTGTGTTTACAAAGTCTTCGGGCGTGGAAAAACCACCTTCAATGAGGGCTTGTTTGGCTTGTTCAAAATCACCGGCTCTTACCTGCATTTCGATATCGCCCAACGGGTAAGCCAACTGGTTTAGGATCATGTTCTTAACAAATACGTCAATTCCACGCATTTCCATGTAAGATTGCACAACAGCGACATCGGCCGGATAGCTGAAGGTTTTAACGGTAACGAAAATATCTTCCATTGTGTGCTGTTTTATGAAGGGTTTCAATTCGGTTGTAAATATACGTTTTTTTCGCGATAAAATAAGCTGCTGTAAAAAAAATGACGTACTTTTGAAGTTATTTATATAATTTATGATATTATGAAGAAAATTGCATTGGTTACAGGCGCAACTTCCGGAATAGGCGAAGCAACAGCGTTAAAATTTGCCCAAAACGGATACAAAATAATTGTAACCGGACGACGCGAAGAACGGTTGAATGTCTTGAAAGAAAAACTTAAAAAACACAAAGTTGATGTATTGACATTGTGTTTCGATGTGAGAAACGAAACAGAGGTAAAAGAAAAATTAAGCACGTTGTCCGATGACTGGAAAAACATTGATGTATTGGTGAATAACGCCGGTTTGGCTGCCGGTCTGGGCGCTATTCAGGATGGCGATACCGACGATTGGGAGCGCATGATAGATACCAATGTAAAAGGATTGTTGTACGTAACCCGGGCGGTTTCGCCGGGCATGGTCGAGCGTAAAAGAGGACATATCATCAATATCGGTTCCATCGCCGGAAAAGAAGTTTATCCCAACGGAAACGTGTATTGCGCCACCAAGCATGCCGTGGACGCACTCACCAAAGCCATGCGCATTGATATGGTGCCGTACGGCATTAAGATTTCGCAGGTAAGTCCCGGAGCCGTTGAAACGGAGTTTTCGCTGGTTCGTTTTCATGGCGATAAAGCCAAAGCCGATAAAGTTTACGAAGGATACGACAACCTCGTTGCCGACGATATAGCCGAATGTGTGTGGTTTTGCGCTTCGCGTCCTCCGCACGTGAATGTGAACGATATGGTTGTGATGCCTACGGCACAGGCATCGGCAACGGTTTTTCATAAAGTGTTGTAATGCGGAGAAAAGACCGCGAAATGCCCCGCGATTTCGGCCTTGATGTAATTGACAAGGCCGCGTTTGGTGTACTTTCCGTTACGGACGGGAACGGTGAGCCGTATGCCGTCCCGCTATCGGTGGTGAGGAAAAACGATGTTTTGTATTTTCATTCTGCCACGGCTGGAACTAAAGTTGATTTGTTTGTTTCGCAACCTACGGTTTGCCTTACGTTTGTTTGCGACGTACATGTTCCGGATTTTTTATCGGACGATGAACTGAAAGCGCTGCAAACCGAAGGGAAAATATCAGGGATCACCAGCCACGTATTTACCACCGAATATGCTTCGGCTATTGTTTACGGCACAGTGTCACCGGTGGCCGGCGAGGAGGAAAAACGCGAAGCGTTGCGCGTTCTGTGCGAAAAATATACGCCGGACAAAATGTTCTTGTTCGATGCGGCTTATGAATCGGGGATAAGGCGTACCAATGTCTATCGGGTGTCCATAGATTCGCTGACGGCCAAACGCAAAAAATTCGACGCCGCAGGCGAAGAAATGAAGTGGGGCCGATAAATGGTGATACAAGAGAAAAACGAGCGGTTTATCCCTTATTTATCAATAACGAACGCAATTTTATCACCCGCCGAAATGCCGTGTTGGTTACAAAATCCCCCGTTCACTTCCACCACATACAAAGCCGGCTTGGAAGATAAAATACTTGAAGTGGATTCCGTTGGCGTGTTGGGGCTGATGCTCACAATCTGTTTCTGAGCGTCGGCAAAAACGATATCCAGCGGAATATGCGTATTTTTCATCCAAAAACTTTGAATTTGCTCGTTATCCATCAAAAACAACATGCCCGCGTTGGCGGGCAACGAACTCCGGTACATTAGTCCTTGTTCGCGCTTTTGGTTGTTGTCGGCAACTTCAATATCAATAACGGTAATCGTGTCGTTGTTTGCCGATAAAAATGACAATGTTCCCTGTTTTTTGAAAGGAATATCGGTTTGCACGATGTCTGTACGGGTTTTGTTTTTACCGTTCCTGAAAAAATAGATTGACCCTAGAACAACCAAAAAGATCAGGATGATGGGAACGAAGACCATCGGTTTAAATCCTCTGCGTTTAGTGTGAATATCTGTCGGTTTCATGATGTTTTTTTATTTTATGAACACTTTACGCGAGTTTATGTTTATTTAGATCAACTTAAATTGAAGGTATGACAAAGTAAGGCTGAAATTTTGTCAGACCGCCCAAAAAATCTTGCCCAATTAAAACAGGATTGTGCATTTTGGCATAGAATTCGCATATCAATGTTTTGTTGAGAAAGAAGTAATATCAAGAATTATCAATTATATATCATTAATTTTTTAATAGTATGAATATTAAACCATTGGCAGACAGGGTTTTGGTAAAACCGGCAGCTGCAGAAGAAAAAACAGTAAGCGGAATCATCATTCCCGATTCGGCAAAAGAAAAACCGTTGAAAGGCGAAGTTATCGCCGCAGGTAAGGGTACAAAAGACGAAGAAATGGTCGTAAAAGAAGGCGATCAGGTACTCTATGGAAAATACTCCGGAACCGAGATAGAAATTGATGGCGAACAATACCTCATCATGCGCCAATCCGATATTTTGGCAGTCATTCAATAAAAGAGATTGAAAAAGGTTGACCAAGATTGAGAAAGATTGAAGCTGCGGGGATGTTTCATTTGCAGTTCGTTTTCAATCTACTTCAATCTCTTTCAATCTAAATCAATCTCCTTCAATCCGCATCAATCTGATAAAATATTAAAACTAAAACAAGATAAAAATGGCAAAAGAAATTAAATTTGAAATGGAAGCACGCGACCTTCTGAAAAAAGGCGTGGATTCATTGGCAGATGCTGTTAAGGTAACCCTTGGCCCCAAAGGCCGTAACGTGATTCTCGATAAAAAGTACGGCGCTCCACAAATCACCAAAGACGGCGTAACCGTGGCGAAAGAAATTGAACTGGAAGACGCTTTCGAAAACATGGGCGCGCAGTTGGTGAAAGAGGTGGCATCGAAAACCAACGACGATGCCGGCGACGGCACAACAACAGCAACCGTGCTGGCGCAATCCATCATTGGTGTTGGCTTGAAAAACGTAACCGACGGAGCTAATCCCATGGACTTGAAACG
>JAQVEB010000039.1 GCA_028698105.1 Petrimonas sp.
GCTTTTTGCGCTCTGTTTACCGTCTCCGGTTCAATGAACGTCGAAATACCGTCCATATTTACAACAGCTTTGATCAGTTTATCCTGATTTTTTGTTCCGATCAGCGCTGCTAACTGTCCGCCGGCTGAACAACCCGAAACGGCAATTTTATTCTTGTCAAAATTATATTTGCTTGCATTATCGTGAAGCCATCGCACAGCATCGTTCAAATCTTCAACGCCCGCCGGATACAATGCTTCAGGGATCAACCGATATTCCACCGTAACTGTCGCAAATCCCTTTTTCGCAAGATTCAATGCCAGCGCTTTTTGCATATCCGGCGAACCTGAATTCCACCCGCCTCCGTGAATCATCAGTACCACCGGATAAGTTTGTTTGTCGTCAGGCCGATAAACAGACACGTTTAAGCTCCGTTTGCCGGATAATTTTTTATAAACAATGTTTTCCTTTGTTCTCAGACCTTTCGGCAAAGTTGTGTCCACAAGCTGAATAAATGGAAAGTGTTTTTTTTCTTTCACGTAAGAGCTATAAACAGTATAGCTTGTATCACGTGGTACACTGTTTATCAAAACGGTTTGAGCGGATACGCCAAAAGAAAAAAAGAGCAAACAAAGCAGAAGATTTGTTTTCATGTCCGGATGTTTTTGTAATTATTCCACCGTAAACCAATCAATTTCAACACGTCCACCATCGTTATTGCTGACCGGACGGGAACAGAAAAAGCCCATTTTGCTCCGATCCATTTCCCTTCTCTGGCCTTGAACCGTTTTCCCAATACCGTGTATTTCTTCCCGTCAGTGCTGTAGCTGAATTCACAATTTGTATCGGGAGAAACTTTCACCCGAAGATATACGGATGAATCTTTGAGCGTTACTCTTTCGTTCGCGATTTCTTTTGAACCTTTGTCTGCATTGATGCATTCGTTTTGCGATAAAACAAATCCGTCCCCGGTTTTTTCCAGCGACGATAATCCGTAGTCCATTCCCATGATCACCAATCCTGTTCTTTCGCCTTCTATGGCAGCCGACGGATTAAATGTAAGTTTAGCCGTGGCCGTAAAATTATCGGAAGGGAATTTCTGCAACAACAGGTTTGGAATATCCCATAAGTTGACATAATCCTGTGGAACAGGCACGGAATATAGATACAACGATCCGGCGCTTTTATTCGCAAAATACCACCAACCCATCGGATTAGCATGCCATTGCCACTGTAATCCAAGTGTATTTGCATTGAAATCGTCACTTTGGGCAGGAGTTGCAACCGGATAGTTTTTATCTGTTTTAGGTTTTCGGTATTCCGACACCGGCTCTCCGAAGCCGTCGTTGTTTTTGTCCATGCCGATGATCGGCCAGTCGTTTTTCCACGTCATCGGCTGCAAATGCACCACGCGGCCGAACGGGCCTTTATCCTGAAAATGAATAAACCAATCTTCCTCGTTGGACGTGGTAACCCAGGCACCCTGATGCGGGCCGTTTATATCGGTGTTCCCTTGGGCCATAACCATCTTCCTTTCGTAAGGCCCGAAAACATGTTGCGATCTTAAGGCCACCTGCCAGCCGGTTGAAACACCGCCTGCCGGCGCAAAAATGTAATAATAGCCGTTATGTTTGTAAAATTTGGGGCCTTCAATGGTTGGATCAATATCGTGCCCATCGTACACAATTCTGTCTTCAGTTATCGTTTTTGTCCCTTCTTTGTTCATTTCACAAACTGCGATAACGCTTTTTATACCGGCACGGCTACCTGCATAAGCATGAACCAGGTACACTTTTCCGTCGTCATCCCATAGCGGGCACGAGTCTATCAGTCCTTTTCGTTGTTTCACCAACACAGGATCATCCCATTTACCGGCGGTATCTTTCGCCTTCACCATGTATTTGCCATAGTCGGGATCGCCGTAGTAAATGTAAAACTCACCTTCGTGATAACGAATGGAAGGCGCCCAAACACCATTTCCGTGCTGTGGTTTGGAAAATACTGTATCGGGAACGAGCCGATCAATGGCATGGCCAATAATCGTCCAGTTCACCAAATCGTTCGAATGCAAAACGGGAAGCCCCGGCACGCAATTGAAACTCGACGCCATCATGTAATAATCATCGCCAACCCTGCACACATCGGGATCTGAATAATCGGCATATAAAACGGGGTTTTTATATTTTCCATTGCCCAAATCGGCGACCCATGTTTTGGAAATGTTTTTCTGAGCAAAAACCTGCATGGAAATACCGAAAAACAACAAGATAATTTTTGATGTAAACTTCATGTTTTCTGCAACTTAAAACGATTTTTATTTACAGAAAGATGGTCTTGAGCCCTGATCCTTCAAAACACTACTCATCGTAAGTTCGGCGGCTTCTTTGTCTGTCAGTATTCCTGCCCATTTTACCCGATGACTTGTGCCGGCACCTTGGCCGAAATTATTATATTCCGCATATCGCGCCGTCTTTTCGTTTTCCGGATTTCGCCAGTTCTCCCACCCTTCGGGATTGATTCCTTTGGGAAGGTCGCAATTCATAAAAACAGTCATGGCATACGCACGCCACGGACGCCCCAAATACAGAGAGGTTACATCGTTGGCGAGCGTGATCTTGCATCGGTTGAAAATATACCCGTATCGTATGTTCTGCGGTGTGCTGGCCGCAGTGATGTAAGAGTTTTTCTTTGCGTGAATGGTGCATTTTTCGAACCAGGCAGTCGCCGAACCGAAAATAAAATCGGTGGTTCCCTCAATGTAGCAGTTGTTAAACAACGACCTGTTTCCACCGCCACCGGTATAAACCGTATCCTGATTACCCAACAACCGACAGTTATTCAACACGATTCGATCACCTTCGGTGTGCAGCGCGACGGCTTGTCCCAAAGGTTCGGCATTGTTTTCGATCGTCAGATTTTCGAGCCAAATGTCGCTACCTCTCACCTGCAGGGTGTAGGTGCGAAACGTGCCCATGTTGTTAATGTTGGCGTGATCGTTGTACGAAATGATCGTCTTGTCGCGTTCCTCACCCACGATTTTTACGTTTGTAACGTAATCGGGAATCACTATTTTTTCGCGGTAAACACCGTTTTTGATAAATATTACCGCCGTTCCCGCCGGATCAAAAGCGCGGACGGAATTTACGGCCTCCTGCACTGCCACAAAATCACCTTTTCCGCTTTTGTCCACCACAACACGTTTGGCCTGTTGGCTGTTGAAAAACTTTTTTTCCATCTGAGGGAAAGAACAGCATTTTTGCCCCATAAGATGCGATACGAGGCTGTTGAGATAAACTTCAAGGTAAGTATAGCCGACAGTATTTGTATCGGTGGCTTTTTTGCCGGGATGATTTTCTTCCAACCATCCGTCCGGAATGCCGTCGGCGTTAGAGTCCGTGTATGTATCGTACGTTTTGTATTCTGGCCAGCCACCGACGTCGTTCTGGCTATCAATCAACCCATTAGTGCTTCCATTCGATCCTTCGAAGGTGTATGAACGTTCTTTTACGTTTTTTATGTAGCGCTCATCGTGAATATCCCTCACCAACGAACATCCGCCGTAATTGAGCACTTTCTCGTATGCAGTTGCTGCATCATCGGTTGCTATGGGCAAAAAATCAAATTCTTTTTCGGCAAGTATATCTTGTAACGTAATTTTTGGTGCGAATTTCTCGAATGTTGAGCCCATTTCCACTCCCAACTTATTATCGCGGGTTACTTCGGGATTTCCAACCAGGTAATTTCCTTCTACAAAAAAGTGTCCGTACGTTCCTTTGGGTTGCTTGTTCTCGCCGTTATCGGCATCGGGATTTAAAATACGCTTTTTTGAGCCGCTACTTGATGCAGGCCCATATTTGTAATAATTGTTGATGATGTTGTAATTACCTCCTTCGGCAGCGTAGGCGTTGTTACTTCCCCAGTTGTAGATGACGTTATTGCGATAATCAACTTTTTCGAGATCAGGGCGATTGGTATAACGGCTGCCACAAAAACGCGGGTTGCGGCTATCGTTGTGCGCAAACAGGTTATGATGAAACGATGCGTTATGTCCGCCCCATATTCCGCCGTAGCCGTGTTTCCCTTTTTTGTGAGCGGAGTTACGCAGACTCTCCGTAATAAAACACCATTGCATGGTGAAGTTTTCGTTGTCGTAAAACGAACTGATCTCATCAACACTCCAGCTCATGCTGCAATGATCAATAATAATGTTTTTATGATCCTTGCCGGAGAAAGCATCAATGCCTTCTTTTGCCCGGTCGCCCAACCGGAAACGCAAAAAACGGACAATGACGTTGTCGGCACTAATAACGGTTTCGTGATCGCTGATGCAGATGCCGTCGCCCGGAGCCGATTGTCCGGCAATGGTTAAGTCTCCGTTATTGATTTTCAACGGACTGGTGAGCCGGATATGCCCCGATACGCTGAAAAGAATGGTTCGGGGGCCTTTTTGTTTAATTGCCCAGCGCAACGTGCCCGGTTCTTCGGTATCTTCCAATGAAGTTACATACAAAACTTTGCCGCCTCTCCCCCCCGTTATGTACATTCCTGAACCTTCGGCGCCAGGAAAAGCGGGAGTTTGAGACAATAACGGCAACGTCGAAAACAAAACGAGCAAACCTAACCCAAAAAGAACAATCTTATTCATTTTATAACTTCTTTGTTTTATTTATTCAGTAGTAAACTCAGTTTTATAAATGGCCCTACCACTTTTGCATCATTATCTCTCACCGGTTCCGAAATGTAATATTGGAAACTGCCGTCACGGTATTTGGGTTCTCCACCCAAACCGGCAACCGAACAGGCATCGGTGATGGAAATAGTGCCATCGGGGTTGTCAACGACAAATTGCCTGACAAATTGATCGTATGCTTCGATGCCTTTCGTTATGTATTCCGAGGGCAGATAGCCCAATTGTGCACCTTTCACCCACGTGTAAATAAACATGGCAGATCCGGTGGATTCAAGGTAGTTGCCTTTTTTATTACCCATATTTGTTACCTGATACCACATGCCTGTTTTCGCATCGCGAAACTTTTCGAGACTTGCCGACAGATCGTTCAGGATTTTTAGGATTTCGCCGCGTCGCGGATGATCTTGCGGGAAATAATCGAGCACATCCACCAATGCCATCATATACCACCCCATACTGCGCGACCAAAAATTGGGCGAATGCCCGGTTTTTTGATCCGCCCAACGTTGTTTGCGGCTTTCGTCGTATCCGTGATAAAGAAGTCCGGTATTGCTGTCATACGTATCTTTGTATGCATCAATAAGCTGCAACGCCACATCGTCGAAAAGTTCCGGTTCATTAAACGTGTAAGCATATTCAGCCAAAAACGGGCCGGCCATGTAAAGGCCATCCAGCCAAACCTGATGCGGATATATTTTTTTGTGCCAGAAACCTCCTGTGGAAATGCGCGGATGCGTTTTCATCTGACTGCGCAGCAGTTCTATCGCTTTGCGATATTTGGGATTTTTGGTCATGGCATACACGGGAAACAGCATTTTGCCGGAATTAATCATATCTATGTTGTACTTTTCCAACACGTAAGTGAGAATTTCCCCCTTGTCGTTGATCATCGTATCGGCATAACTCACGGAATAATCGTAATATTTTCGGTCGGCTGTTTTTTTCCACACATCGAGAATTGCGCCCAATTCCAACCCTTGGCAGTAACTCCATTTAGGCGCTTTGGAGAAATCCACCATCCAGCTTTCGGGATTACGGATCATCTCCGATTCCGTCATTTTAATGTAATAAGGTGTTTGGGCTTTCGCTAAACTCAATGCCACGAATCCAAAAAAAACTAAAAGTGTTATTTTTTTCATTTTCAATATTTTATCATTCTTTAAACAATGCAACTAAACCGCATATCTGCTGTCTTTGGGCTTCTTCCATGAAGAAATGAGCAACATCACGCGCCCCTTTTTCGTTAAAGTGGGTATTATCATCCAATCCGTCAGGATATAATTTGCTTACTCCAGGAGGAAGTTTGTGGAAGTATTTTTTAGAACCTTCAACTCCTGCTTTTTGCAACCAATCCGATGTGATTTTTTCCATATCAATCAACGGCACATTTTCCTGTTTCGCCACAGATCGAATAATATCGGGATAGCCGTCGTGCGTGGGCACAAGGTTACCGGTTTCATCGAATTTACGGCGTGCGACAGCCGTGCAGAGGATCGGAAACGCGCCTTTCGCTTTTACTTCGTTCACGAAGGCCACAAAATTCAGCCGGAATTGTACCGGATTCGTGTAGCTTTTTTTTGTCGGTACTTCATCGTTATGTCCGAATTGAATAATCACGTAATCACCCTGTTTCGTGTTATTTATCAACTCCGTCCATAACCCTTCTTCCACAAAAGTCCGCGTGCTCCTTCCGTTTCGGGCATAGTTTACCACTTGTCCCTTGTCAGAAACAAATTCAGGTAACAACTGCCCCCATCCTCTTTCAAGAAAAGGTTCTTCGAGAGTCTTACCCGTAACCGAATCCGTCACGCTTTTAACCAACGGTTTATCGGCCATGGTAGAATCTCCGGCCATCAATATTTTTACTGGTTTGTTGGCCGTGAAACTTATGAATGACAACGTCAGTAAGAATAACAGAAAAACGTTCAGCTTCATTCCCAAAAATAACAATTATATTTTTATTTTACAATGATTTGCGTTTTATCTACATCCGTAGCAACGTTGATAAGATTATCGGGAATGCCGGTTAAGTGAACGCCAGCCGTTTTTTGTCCCGTTACCTCAACAACTTTTTGCGACCCATTTTCTTTAAATCCGAGATTATTGCTTTGAAAATTCTTCACATTGTTTAGAATGTATGCAGGCCCTTCTTGAGGAATAACCGTAACATTTTTAAAATCAATATCTTCTGATTCTGAGAGTTCTGCTCCGTATCGAGCAGTAATAAAGGCATTTTCGAGATTGATATTTTCGATGTTCATTTCCGGCAAGCCGTTAAAGAACATTGCCCTGCGTGCATTTCTCGACACCATATCTTTCACATAGATGTTTTTAAAAACAGGCGTTTCGTCGGTTACCGGAATTGCCGTTTCATCAGCCGGCATTTCGTCGCCATCGGCTAACGCTTCCGAAGCCGATTTGCCGCCGTAAAACAGATCGAACAAAAACGAATCTGTGGCAATATTAAACATGTAAATATCTGATATATGAATATTCTCAACTACGCCACCTCTTCCTCGCCTGCTTTTGAAGCGAAGTCCAACATCGGTTCCAAGAAATTGGCAGTTTTTAACGGAAACGTTTTTGACGCCACCAGACATTTCACTTCCGACCACAAAACCGCCATGCCCTTGGAATACCTTGCAGTTATCTACGATAAGATTTTCGGTTGGCCGGCCACGCAAACGACCTTGTTCGTCTTTACCGGACTTTATGCAGATGCCATCGTCTCCGGAATCGAACAAACTGTTCACGATAATGGAATTTACGCAGGATTCCAAATCCAGTCCATCGCCGTTTTGCGCATAAGACGGGTTGCGCGAAAAGATACCATCAATAATCACATTCTCACACAACAACGGGTGAATAGTCCATGCCGGAGAGTTTTCGAACAAAACACCCTGCAGATACACATTTTTACACGCGATGAAACTTACCATTACCGGACGCAAGAAATCCTTGATCTCCAACCATTCTTCCTCCGTCATATCGGCTCGGGGCACATTCATATCGCTCATTTCAGCACCTTTGAGAGAACCTTCCGACGGATACCAATAATTGCCGTTTTTCACCACTCCACCGGTAGAAATATGCTTTTTCCATTGACTTTCCGTCACCTTATCCTTTTTGAGCGGACGCCATGCCTCCCCGGAACCGTTTATGGAGCCTTCTCCCGTGATAGCGATGTTTTCGAGATTTCTCCCTGAAATGGGCGATTGACACCGGCGCGTATCCAACCCCTCGAAGATGGTTTCAACCAACGGATACAAAGCGAAATCGGAAGAAAACAGGATCAAAGCGCCTTTCTCGAGGTGCATATTGATGTTGGATTTAAACACGATTGGCCCGGTAAACCACACGCCTTTGGGAACAATTAACGTACCGCCTCCTTTTTCCGATAAATCCTGTATGGCTTGGGCGAACGCGTCAGTGTTAAGGGTTATTCCATCGGGATTTCCACCGGCGTCCAGTAAATTTACTTCGTTGTCGGGAAAGTCCGGTACATCTATTTTGGGCATCTCGAAAGGAAGATTTTCGTATAAATAACCGTATTTGTATGCTGTGTCGTCAGTTGTTTTATTCGTGCATGACATTATGATAAGCGCACAAAGCAGTAGTGGGAATGTTTTTTTCATTTATGCAAAATTTGTGTATTTACAAAAAAAGCTAATCCGTTCTACGTAAGCTTCAGCCAACTTAAAACGGATATAGCTTTTACTGATTATTGTATCCAGCGCGGATCACCGGTGCCTTTTGCTTTAAGTAATTCGTTGGTTACTGTAAAATCGCCATTGGAAGCATCAACAAATCCGGGATTTTCATTCATGGCCGAATCATCGTAGAAAAAGGCGCCGCTACCGGTTGCGGAAAACAATCCGGGCGCGTTAAAGAAGTTATTCCCACCAAATGTAGGCGTACTGTCTGTTTTACTTTGATTTGAGAACATTGCGGCTGTTTCTGCAACAATGGTGTTTGTAAAGGTTATTTCGTTTGACACAAATCGAACGTAAAGCAATCGTTTTGTAGAAGAATTACTTACACCGTATAGTGTGCAATGATCCACAGTAATCGTCGCTGTCATTCCGGGGAATGTGGCCGATGCATCATCGAAACGAATAAAATCTCTGTCGGGACAACTGTTGTAAACCGTGTTGTTCGTAAAATTCAATGCGTAATAAAAACCTTTTCTGGAATCCATGAAATCGCCGCCGGAGCATTGAATATCATGAATGATACAATTGTTGAATGTAATTGACTCAACTGTAGAAGCTACATTCAGATAGAATAAGCCCTTCACGTAATTCATTATTTCACAACCTTCTACATCCAGACTCGCGTAATTCACACCTGATGTGTTGAAGATGATCGATTGATTGCCATCAATTAATCCGGTGCCATCCATCGTCACATCTTTCAACAATAATCCTGCTCCATCTTCAATAGAAATATATCCGTTCAGAACCGGTTTATTGTACGGATAAACACCTTTTATCTCAATATTTTTATTGACAACAAACTTGTCCGCTGCACCATAGGTACCTGGGAACAGAGCGAAAGCATCGCCGTCGTTTGCGGCTGCAAGCATGGCAAGGAAATCATCTTCAGGGTGAACAGGAATTGCGTTTCCGATGTCAACGAGAGTCATAAAATCAAGCACACCTCTCACTTTTGTCCCATTATATAATGTTGCCGTATAGGACGTTTCACCAGTAAGGCCATCTATGGTTGCTACACCGGCAGCCATTTCATCGGCAGTAACGGTATGTGTGATCCCACCCGGTTCAATACCAATTGCGGTAAGTTTTTTGCCGGGCGTCCATCGTAATGTAACCGACGTTGCTTTTAAATCACCATCTTCAAAAGGCAAGAATATATTTTCAGTTTCCGTTTCCACGAAAACACTCGACCATTTTGAGTCCGTTATTCCGGCAGCTACCGATTTTATGCGGATGGAATATTGCGTGTTCCCGTCTAAACCTCTGATGTAATAGGGTAACTGGTCAGCCGTTATTCCCTCGAACTGCAATACCGGAGTGCTGGTAAAAGTCAAACTATCGTCAGCGAAGACTTCAACGGTATATGAGTCGGCATTCCTGTTAGGAGACCAACTTAACCTGACATCTGTCCGGTTAATTACAAATGCTTCCGGATTAACCGGTGAAAATACCCTGTCGTAATTTACCGATGTAATTTCTTCTGCTCTGTCATCTGCGCAACTGAAATTAAAAACGACAGTTGCTAAAATAAGGAGAACAAGGTAAATATTTTTTGTTTTCATTTTAATTCGTTTGTTAATTGTCCGTTACTACTATCTATAAATGTCTGCCAAATAGGCCAATACTGATTTTCATCGGGATTATTCTGATAAAGTGCGTTAATTAACGCCGATGTCAAATCGGTAGGATCAAACCAGGTTGTACTGCTTTCGTAATTCAAGCTTGCGCCAATTGCGTCGGTATCGCCGTGATTCAGTCCGTAAATAATTAACGATTCATTGTCATCGGCTATTTTGTAATACAGTTTTTCGGGTAAATCGGCATAATGACCTTGACGATTGATAAGTTGTGCCATTTTTGTTTTGGCTTCATCCAATTTTGTTTTTAACATATTCCACCGGATAAGATCGGCCTTGCGGAGGCTTTCTCCTGCAAATTCCAACGCACGTTGATCTACAATGGCGTTGAAAAATGCCTCTTTACTTGCTGTGGCCTGCGCCATGTATGCAGATACTTTGTCCGCCGGAAGAGCCCTGTCTAATATCGGTTTTAAATATGGCGCTGCGTTGGCCGGGCCTTCTAACTCATTGATCGCTTCTGCGGCCATCAGGTAAACATCGGCTAAACGCATGTACTGCCAGTTGATGCCGTCATCATTGGTAGAGGTAACCCTTCGGGTCATCCACTCATAACGCAGTTTTCCAAAACACCAGGAATCAATACTCCTGAGTTGTTGATGACTCGGATTTGAGTTGGACCATTCGTATGGTACGCAAGTGACATCACGGCGAACATCATTAACATCATAATCGTAAAATAGATAAGGTAACGGACCGTTTGTGCCGCCACGGGGTTGATCGGTATATTGATCTTTGCTCCTGTGACGCACGCCTAATGTGTATAACACCCGACCGCGACCGGCCGCGAAAGGAATTTCCCAAAGCGATTCTTTTCCGGCAGTGACGTCGTCCTGACATAACAATCTAAAATTTTGTTCGAAAGAACCTAATGTATTTGAACCTTGTTGGATTACTTCCACGCATTTATCTTTGGCGAGTTTATACATTTTATCCACACTAAGTTCGGGATCGGTGCTCCGCCTCACACCATCGCCTCGTTGAGAATAACCCGATGCGTATAACGCAATGCGAGCAATTAAGCCTTTCACGAAAGCTTTATTAACGCGTTCCGTGGTAGATGTTACCGCCGTTTCATTCGGCCAGGCTACTAAATTTTCTGCTTCGGCTAAATCAGCTAACAGCTGTTTATAAATTTCGTCCCGATTTTCCCGGGGTTGATACAGCGTTTCGGTAGTTATCGGTTCAAACCGGGCTGGAACATCCCCCCATGCTTTCACCAAATCGAGATAAATTACGGCTCGGAGCGTGAGTGCTTCACCCAACAATTGGGCCATTTTCGGATTCTCTTCTATATTGCCGAACTCGCGTAATCCTTCAATGGCTTTATTGGCGCGTTCTATACCTTCGTAAAACTTAGCCCAGGCGTTGTTGTCGGTATTCATTTGCGTGTTTGTTGGAGTTGCTCCATAGGTTACCAACGCATATTTGCTGTCGTCGTTCAACTGATCGGGAGCAATTCCGTTTAGCCATTCCACATCGCTGTTTATGCCATAATAAGGCAAGAAACGTCCCCGATACGAATTGGTTTCTCCAAATGACTGATGAATACCCATCACGGCACCTTCGGCCAGTGCCTCAATCGAAAGTACAACAGAGCCTTCGGCAGACGATTTGGAAGGCGCATCCATGTTGCACGAACTAAACATTATTCCAAACGATAAAATCGCTATGTATGTTTTAATTATTATTTTCATAATTGTGTGATATTTAAAATTAAAAATTCAAGTTCACGCCAAATACAATTTGACGACTTTTCGGATAAGCCGAGTAATCAACTCCGGGAGAAAGATTTGTCCGTCTGATGGTAGATACTTCCGGATCGTATCCCGAATATTTCGTCCATAACAATACATTATAGCCCGTAACATAAAAACGTAAACTTTGTATTTTTGCTTTTGCAAGCAACGTTTTCGGTAACGTGTAGCCGAGTGTCAATGTGTTTAACCGAAGAAAACTACCGTCTTCAACCGCCCAGTCGCTGAAAAACATACGAGCGGTTAGCGGCGACCACATTGTTGTGTTGGCATTCATTGCCGCCAATTCCGCCGCATCGTTGCTTATTGTTCCGTCTTCTCTGAGATTTGTCCATCGTTTTCCGGCTTCCATTGTTGTTATCATATTTCGGTACTGATATTTGCCGGTATGCGAAAATTCAATTTTGTTCGCATTGTATATGTCGTTTCCATAGCTCCAGTTGAATGCAGCAGATAAATCGAAGTTGTAAAAGGTTGAATTGATGGTAAATCCACCGGTATGAACGGGATTTGCATCGCCTATTATTTCGCGGTCTTCTACCCCTACTTTATGATCGCCGGTTAAGTCTTTCAACTTCATAGATCCCGGCCTTATGGTTCCAACGACCGCAGAAGCATCATCCACGCCTTCTTTCAGCACCCACATATTGGATGTTTGATCGTAATGATCAAAATCGGACACTTCGTAACGTCCATCGGCTCTGTAGCCAAACATTTGCCCAACTGCTCCGCCTTTAGCAATCCAATAATCGTAACCGATTTCAGAAGACGCCCAATAGGTTTCATACCCGAAATCGTTCATAATTCCCAGACTTTGAATTTCCGATTTGTTAAATCCAATGTTTCCACTGAAACTTAACGTAAAATCTTTTTTATTTATGGCGTACCAATTCAGAGTTGCTTCGAACCCGGTATTTTGATTTTCGCCCATATTACGGTATTGCGTATCATATCCTGTTCCGGCTACAGGGAACTCGATCAACAGATCCTTGGTGGTGTTCTTGTATGCTTCCAAAGTACCGCTAAATTTTCCTCCGAGGGTAGTGAAATCCAATCCGATATTCCGGGTGACGGTTGTTTCCCATCTTAAATCGGGATTAGCCATGGTTTTAGACGGAGCCCAGTAATTGGAAAATCCGTTTATCCACGATGTTGCCCTCGACTCGAACATTTGCACCAACTGACCGGAAGGAATATTGTTGTTTCCGGCAGTTCCATAACTAACTCTAAGTTTCAAATCGTCTAACCACGATTTGGTTCCTTCCATAAAAGGTTCGGAAGAAATACGCCACGCAAATGCGGCGGAGGGGAAATATCCCCAACGGTTTGCTTTGCTGAATTTTGATGAAGCATCTGCACGAAATGTCAAGCTAAGTAAATATTTGCTCAAATAATCGTAGTTTGCTCGTCCGAAGAAAGACAGCAACTTATTATCCTCGTTATAATAATTATCCACAGTGTACGGAACGCCTTGTGAAGATAACCGCCATGCGTCGTTTGCGGTGAAGGTCACCGGAAAACCATGAACCTCATCGGTAAGATTAAGCCCATTTGCGATGATGTACTCATGCCCTAACATCAAATTAAGATGGTGGCTATCGTTTAGGAATTTTTCGAAATCATAACTCACCGTGTTTGTGTTTCTGATCTTCTGATCTTTTCCATTGACAAGTCTGATAGCCGGTTTTCCCTGATTTTCCACTGAAGGATAGTTTTTTATGTAATAGGTGCTTAATCCCCAAAAACGTTGGTCGGTATCATCCTGCTTATCAAATCCTATTTCCGAACGAAATCGTAGATTTTTGATTGCTTCCCACGTAATTCCACCGGCTAAATTAAGCCTTCTCTGGCTTTTCTCTCTTGCATTATCGGAAATAGAAACCAATGGATTATACAAGTTTCCTAAATCGTCGTCTCCGCTACCGGCCGTCGGATCCAAATTTTTCAACGGTACGGGAGTATAAATAACGGAATATTTAAGCCTTCTGTCGGTGTCAAGCGTGCTTTGAGCATCATTTGCTCCGCCTCCGTTCACTTTCGTATCCGAATAACGTACGGAAAAATCGAGCGTTACGGCATCAGAAACTTTATTGTTGAGTTTCAGGCTGGCATTGTGCCTCTTGTAGTCTGAGCCTTCCATTATGGCTTTGTTGGTAAGATAAGAATAGTTAAATGCATATTTTATTTTTTCGCTACCGCCGTTCAAGCTAAGGCTGTGACTCATGGAGTTACCGATTCGCCCGAAAGTAAGGTCTTGCCAATTGTTATAAGGAATGTTTTGATACAAATCTATATCCTGATAATTACCGAAAAAAGAAGTATAGTTTTTAACATATTCCTGACCTTTCAATGCCGCTAATTCGTATTGCCATTTGGCATAATCATAAGGTTCGAGGACATCAAGCGTTTTGGCAATTTTCTTGAATCCGTAGTAAGCATTATAGCTTACATTTAACTTACCGGCTTTACCCGATTTTGTTGTAACAATGACAACTCCGTTGGCACCGCGCGATCCGTAAATAGCTGTTGATGAAGCATCCTTTAATACATCTATGGACTCAATGTCCGTTGGAGGAATATCGGAAATGGTGCTCACGGGAAATCCGTCAACGATAAACAACGGTTCGTTACTTTGCGTTATGGATCCTCCACCGCGAACCCTTATTCGCATTTCGGCATCCGGCGAACCTTCGGTGGTTGTAACCTGAACTCCTGCCATTTTACCGGTAATCGCCTCTGTTGCAGATGCAACCGGTACCGATGCAATTGTTTCCGCG
>JAQVEB010000040.1 GCA_028698105.1 Petrimonas sp.
GTTCCTTCAGCACCATCTGTTGCTATATAGAGAAAATCTTCTCTGTCGAAAAGTTTTGCCCACTCCCGAAATCTGTCTTTATAATGTCCCGGACTACCTGTCCAATCATCACCAAATTGTACATTTGTTCCATCAGGATGTCCTAATTTCATGGGAACCTCGCACATTTTTTCAATTTTGTCTATGTATGACTTCGGAAAAATGTTCTCGTAGCCATTCATTTTGGCCAATTGGTAAGTTCTCAAAAACCAATTAATACAACCTATGTGGTAGCCCATTGCCAACTCACGCTGGTGTCCATCGGGATAAACCTGCTTGTCTATTTCTATATTCAATCTTCTGAAAGCTTCTTCACGCCACTGTTTCGAATCTTTAAATTCGGGAAATAATATTCCTATAGCTGCCAGCCCTTCGGCTTCCATCAATCCCCAATTGCTGTTTGTGGTGTACTTTGTCATCAGGAAAGACGCGTGATCATACAAGCTGTTCAAGAAAGTAACTAATAGATGAGGAGTGAATGATGGTGAATCAATAAACCTCTGGTACAAACCTACCCAACTATTGCCTCTTATACCTGCTTCTATAGAACGCCATGCGTATTTGTGGTTTTCATCGTTGGGGTTCTTTCTCACCCAATCCATAAGCTGAAACGCCCATTCTTTGACATATTTCTCGTCCGATGTATGCCAGTAGGCTTTTGCCATTGAATTCCAGAAATTCATTCTGTTTAACTGCCACACCCATTCGTTATCCGGAACAGGACGCGAACCCCAGTCTATATCATCGCCGCAGAAGAATCGCGGATAGGCAGATTGACCAACAAAAATGTGCTTTAAGGCGTCGTTAGCAACTTCGATATCGGCTTTTGAAGCGATATTTCCATAAGAAGCAGCTTTTAGCGTCCTGTCAATTGGGTGATTAATGTGTTTTCTTGCTCTGAAATAATTTAATAATTCTTTTTGCTCCAGGTCTTTTTCTTTTATTTTTTGCAATTTGTTTAAATCTGCGCTGAAAGTCAAATTCAATCTATTCAATAAGATATTTAGTGAATCACGAGAACCGGACATACAATCTGTATTTTTGTCCGAGAAAAGATCTGCACAAAAAACCGAACTTACGTTTACTAAAAAAAAGAAACTCAAAAAAAGCTTCCGGGCATTCATTATAATTATTTGCTGAAACCTCTCATAAAAAGACAAAAAAAGCCATAACTCTAACGGTTATGGCTTAAAAATAACGTATTAAAGAAGCACAGGCGTGTAAATTTCCATTACAACTCCTCTGTCTCTTATCACCAATGCATCATCCGCCTCGTAAGTATTTACCCCGTCGGATATAGTATATTTCAATACAATACCGTCTCTTTCTTTGTTACCCCAATTGTATTTCTTTGACTGAAATTCACCTGTTCCTGTAATTGTGTATGAAGACCCCAGGGGTGCTGTAATTGTACAATTGTTACCACTAAATGTCAACAACATTTTGATTGCACCTGTCATAACGGAAGATTGGAAGTATGTACTAAGTGAAACTTGATATCTACCCGTCGTAACTAATTTTACGGTTGGGTTCTTTTCAACGTATTGCTCACTATATGTGGTATTTTCAACTACATTTCCAGCGGCGTCCTTTACCTTACTACTGCCATATCTGAAATACGTTCCGTGAAATTCATTGATATACTTAACGGCAAACATGGTAAAATTCTTGGGTGGAATCACCCATTGCGATGCGATCCTCGGATCCGCGTTAGGATTCGGCGATTGTCCGACCAATATGGTATCTACATCATTCGAACTTACCAGTCGAACAGGTACTACGTAAGTATTTTTTATAGAATTAGGATCGTTGAAGAAAGCATCTGTTAGTTGAACTTCGACACCTCCGTTCACTGCACCTTTCGGCACTGTAATCTTATTTGCGCCCAATGTGTAATAATTAGCGGGCATGGCTACTACTTCGTCTCCTCCTGTTGCGAACAATATATTGTCACAGAGGGTATTATCCACCTGAATATTAAAGACCCTGTCTTTATCGTTGGTATAAACTCCTCCTATTGCCGCTGAGATAAGAAATTTATGTGCATTGTCGTTTGAATTATCATAAATGTAATCTCCTAACACCAACGTTCTTACAGGAAATTGATATGGGAAATACCCTGACGTATACTTATAGTCAGGATGAACAATATCGAAATTCTGACAAGACGTTATAACTGTCGCCACTAAAACTGATATAAATAATATTTTTTTCATATTTTGTATCCTATTTAATTTTTTACCATCCTGCGTTTTGAGTTATGCCGAATTCCACTACATCTTGATTGGGGACAGGGCCGTAGTGCATATAATTGTTATCGTATGCTCTTTCCTCGACATTGAAATAGGAATAAGTATTATTTTGAATCCGTACTCCTTTTACAGCTTCTTTCAAATCTTTCTTCCACCGGCG
Source organism: Petrimonas sp. (assembly GCA_028698105.1). Taxonomy (GTDB): domain Bacteria; phylum Bacteroidota; class Bacteroidia; order Bacteroidales; family Dysgonomonadaceae; genus JAQVEB01. Next base: position 2,452 of record JAQVEB010000040.1, read on the forward strand.
AAGATCCCAAAATCGGAATCCCTCGAAACATAATTCCAATCTTCTTTCATTTTGTATTAGTTCACGCATGGCATCTTTACTTGTTATGGAATTTAGATATTCATCAGGTTGCGTTATTCCGGCTCTTTTTCTTATTGCAGCAATTACATCTTTTGCCGAAAATCCGTACGTTCCCGCGTTTGTTGGGCCCCAAGCCTCATTGGCCGCTTCGGCATAATTCAGGAACAACTCTGTGTAACGAATATGAGTTTCAAAGTGCTTTTGATCCGAGGGTTTGCTTGGATTTGCATTCACGTCCTCTCTCAATAGTTTTCTAAGATAATAACCTGTTCTGGTTGAATTTTCCAACGAGTCCAAGGCATTAACTCCACCGCCGAAACCGGTATTAATCGTAGAACCACTCATCTTGCTTCCATTATACACAACGTACAGGGCCAAGCGAGGATCTCTTTTAGTGTATGGTGAAGATGGATTGTATCCTGAATTAACGTTATTGATGGGATATCCATTAAGCATGGGGAAGGCATCAACCAAGTTTTGCGAAGGATTTGTGTCTCCGTCCCCAAATAAAGATGGAGGAAAGTTATTCACTTCTCTTGTTCTGTTCGTATAAATGGGTTGGCGCCACAAAATTTCCGGAATATCCTTTTTATCTCCGGCATTTAAATCTGCCGCGTCAATTTGAGCCTTCAAATAGAATATATGCCCTTTTGGATCCAATCCATTCACTCCACCAATAGCATCCAGCAGTTCTCCGTTAAGATTAGCAGCTCTTTCCCATAAAGTTATATCATTATTGGTATTGAAGGCCGGGCTTGCTATCAAAAGCGCTAATCTGGCTTTTATCGCTTTCGCGTGTCTGCCACTCATTCGTTGTTGGGTGTAATTCCCGAAAACAGTGTTATATTTGTCGAGATTAGAGATACCTGAAAAGATTGATGAAACATCCGACAGACTCTTAACGTCTCCATAGTCTAATGGCAGATATTTGAGCGCCTCATCCAAATCCGCATTGGCACTGTTAACGTATTCGGTAAAAGTTGCTCTGGGTTGAGAAAAGTCTTCCTGAGCCAACGGAAATTTATCGAAAATTTGTCCGCCAAGCAGTTCACCATTGGTTGCAAAACCTCCGTGATTACGTAACAAGAAGTATTTAAACATTCCTCTGAGGGCATACGACTCTCCTTTTAGGCGCTTAACATACAAATCATTAAGCTCCTTGTCGGTCCATTTCCATTGAACTTCATCAACTATCGTTAGAAATTCGTTGATATAGGTAATGGCTCTGTTGGAGCTGGTCCAAAAATCCTGAGGGTTGTTCATGGCTGACCATTCGCCGGTTGCCATACGCAGAAAACCATTCAGTTTGTCGTTACTCACAGCATCATCCGTAGCAACTTCGTCGAATCGGTAACCGTTTGTCGGAATGGTGTTGTAAGCTCTCATCAAAAGTCCTTCTGCGAAATTTGGATCTTTCAACAATCTTTCACTGGTACTGTGGTTGTCATTCTCAGGGTCCAGCATTTGGCATGACTGAAAAGATAATATCAGCCCAAGTAAAAATAAAGGAATTATTTTATATTGTTTCATAGCGTTTACTTTTAAAATTTTGTCCTAAAGCCGAGTGAAAATGTCCGGTAATACGGTTCTGCTCCCACACGAGTTTCTCTAATTTTCTTGTTGGGTGCAAATTGGTAAACGTTGGAAGCATCCACAAAGATATCAAATTCTTTCATCAGGAGTGATTTTGTTATACCTTCCGGCATTTTATAGGTTAGTTGCACTTTCCTGATCTGAAAATAATCATTATTATACAACCAATAACTTGATCTCCTGGAGTTGTTGTTATTCGCCTGTGAACTTAATCTGGGATAAGTGGCCGTACCGGCAGTTTCGGGTGTCCAACTATCCAGAACAACCTCGGAATACTTGTCATTACCATCTACCCAATAATAATTACCTTCCTTAAATGTTTCCGAGCCAGAGCGACCTTCTCCTAACATAAATAACATGAGGTTCTTGTAAGATATTTTAGCTTGCAGCCCACCGGAAAACGGGGCTTGCCAACGACGAAGATACACTTCGTCATTTGCGTCAACAATTCCATCTCCGTTTTGATCCTTATATTTTATATCTCCCGGATGTACTGTTCCAAAAGTTTGCAGTGGACTACTATCAATATCGGCCTGATCTTTAAACAATCCTATTGCTTGTAATCCAAAAGTAGCATCCTTTGGATATCCTTTTCTGTATTGGTAGTCGTTCGCGTAAACTTCATCCACCACCAAACGTTTGGAAGTTACATACAGCGCATTTGCTCCAAAAAACAAATTCCAATCACCGAACGATTTATTAATGCTAAGACCTATTTCTGCTCCGTCATAACTATCTTTTTCAAAATTCTCATAAGGTATGAAATCACTGTAAAATCCAGGATACCTCGTATCGGGGCGGGTGATCAGGTCACTGTAAATATCGTGAAATACATTTGCCTCCACGCCCAAGATTTTATTGAAAAATAAACCTTCAAAGCCAACATTAATTTCTTTTCGTTTACCGAAACCCAGATTATAATTCTGTTCCCAGTTTGACATTACACCTCCACGACTTCTTGTACCCTCGTACCAACTGTATCCCCCTGCTCCTCCATATCTATTGTCGTAATAAAAGAATCCACCGATTGGCAGGTCTGAATTTAATATACCTGTGGATATCCTAAATTTAAGAAAATTAATATTTTCGGAAGATTCGAGAAAGTCTTCGGAACTTGCAATCCAAGCTAATCCAAGAGAAGGAGAAAATCCTGTTCTATTGCTCGGCGCCAACTTCACGGAGTTTACATAAACACTGCTGAAGTCCAAAAGATATTTGCTTGCATAGTCGTACCCTATCCGTAAACCCATATGAGCATGTTTCACTCCTTGAAAATCGTTTGTTTCTTTAAAAATACTTCCGTAACCCAATAATGAAGCCGTCAGATGATGTACATCGTTGAAATATCTGTCATAGTTGAACAAGCCGTAAAATCCTATTCTTCTGCGAAAAATAGTATTCCCGACAACTTGAGTACCTGAACGGGCATCGGTTCCGTATTGTTTTAAATCCGTTATTTTATCTTCATCCGGTGCCCAAACTGCTTCGTATGAAGAGTATTGATTTGCCACCGTTTGGTCAAATCTGGTGTAATAATCAAAACTTAGATTGGTGTGAAACGATAAGCCTTCGGTGAGATTACCTAAATCAAAGTTAATTCGGTTATTAAAAGAAAATTTTCGTTCAATTCTTTCAAAAACTCCACCTGCATAACCATCTCCGAAGGGAGTAGTTTGATTATTTAAATTCCCTCCAATCAAATATTTTCCGTCAACATCATTCTTTCGTCCAAGCAACAATGTGTTCTCCGGATCAATCAAGTCAATGGGAATTAGAGGAGTGTATTCATAAGGGCGAAGAGTGGACGCACTACTCCAATAGTTACCACGAGGCCCTCTATCGTTCCCAAAAAGAGCCGTAGCATCAATCGAAGTGTTGATTTGGTCTATAATCTTCAAATCTACGTTTCCTCTCACATTGAAAGTGTTGTATTTTGCCTTGGCTCCTTCGCCAAAATTTAACAAACTACCCAGCGAATTCATTCCAAAATTCAAATAATACTTTGCCACTTCGTTTCCTCCCGAGAATTCACCTACGAGGTCATAATATGGCCTGAAAGATTTTACATACTCATTTGAATAGTAATCCACGTCGGGGTAACGGTATTTATTTCCTGTACGGTAATTTTGTATCATTTCATCGCTGTAAACAGATGACAGACCATCATTTGCTCTTGCTTGATTATAATAAGTCATATAATCTGCAGCATTCAGATATTTAGGAAGTGCTAATGGGGTGGATAATCCGTAATTAAGTGAGAAATTAGAATAATTGTCGTATGCCTTTCCCCTTTTTGTGGTAATTAATACTACGCCGTTTATCGCGGCACTTCCATATAACATTGCGGCGTTTACATCTTTCAGTACGGTAATATTTTCCACTTCCGACAAACGCAATGATTCAATGTCTCTTGGCAATCCATCTACGATGAACAATGCATTTCCTGAGAAGTTACCACTTCCTGTTAAATCGGCAACATCAATGCTTATTCCAATACCTCGTATATTAGTGTTGCCCATCATTCCCAATGTTCTTCCCGCAAGCACGTCACCAGCCCAAATTGTATTATCGTAATCATATATCTCGGGGGCTTTAAGCGTACTCACCGCTCCTACTATTTGATCGGTTTGAATTTTTTTGAATGCAATATTAACCGTATCATTTTTTATTGGCGTTTTATCCTGATCTTCTTTCTGAATGTTAGGTTCATTTATCAGCTTTTCCTCTTTAACCGATATCTCTTCGGCAGCGTAAATAAAATTTGAAAAGAAGATGACTATAAAACTTAGTATGGTGATTGAATATCTTTTCATTATATTTAAATTTTAAAATAATTTATGCTTTTACCAACCCGGATTTTGAGGAAAACCACTATACATTTTAGTATATTTTACCTGAATAGGCAACCAGTTATGTTTTTTCTCTGCAACCCGTTTTACAACCAATCTTTCTTTCAGATTAATGGGTTTTCCATCGGCCCCTCTGTCAAAATCAATCGCGGTTTTATCCAGATATCTTGGATCGCCGTTTCGGTTCCATCTTCGTAAATCACAAAAACGGGCACCCTCGAAAGCTAGTTCGACCGCCCTTTCGCGCACAATTTCTTCAAAAAATGCATCGTTGTTGACGGTGTATTTTGCGTCCAAGTTTGGTAATTGTGCCCGATTCCTTACGGCATTCAGGGCATCTTCCGCAGTCATTGAATAATTTCCGGACGTACTTTTGGGGCTTCCGTTGCTGCTAAACAAAACAGACTCAGCGTACATAAGATAGATATCAGCCAATCTGAGATACGGTACGTATGCCTGTAGTCCATTCGCCAAAGAAGTCGTAAATTCGGGTCCTATTGGAGAATACCTTTTCGCATAATACCCAGTGACGCTTGGCGGGTTGATTTGTGAACGATGCCGTCCGCCATTGTATAATTGTGCGAATTTATCGTCGGGTAAAGAATTATGAATTTGATCCCCATCAACCACTATATCTTTATAAAACCTTGGCTCCCTTCCTGTCCATGGATCATTCGGATTGTATCCGGATTGCGGATCATCGATAGGTAAGCCGTTTGCCATGGCATAATTTTTCGTGTAGTTGTGCGTGGGAACGTCAGCATCTGAACCACTATTCAATCCAAATGACGAGGGAACCGTAGCTCCTAAAGCAGACCATCTTACTCTGCCCCGGTCAAATATAATAGGCATCATGATGCATTCTGTTCCTCCTGGACGTTGATTATTCCATCTCCAGAAACAATCGGTCCATGTATCCCAGGTTTGCAATTTATAGTCACCGGTTTGATCTGCTAATTGAAGCAATTCTCCAAATGCCTGGGCGGCCTCACCTGCAAGCTGAGGATCATATGTATTTTTTCCCGTAGCTTCTTCATTAGGCATTGGGCTGGCCGCGTACAACAACGCTTTCCCTAAATATCCCAAAGCATGAAATTTATTGATTCTGTCTCGGTTATGTCCTTTGGTTGCCTGTCCCGGGCCCGATTCATCCCAGTGATTTGGTAACAAATCGGCTGCTGCTCTGAAATCCTTCGCCATAAGTTTTGCGGTCTCCTGAAAGTTTAACCGGTTGAACTCTTCGGTGGTCATGTCTTCGGTTGGGTTGATTGGCTTTGTTACATAAGGCATTCCTCCCCAATAACGGCTAATTTCAAAGTAGAACCATCCTCTGAAAAACAAGGCTTGTCCTTTTATCATGTTTTTTTCTTCTGGGGTGCCTTCAAATAAACCCTCCTGATCTATTTTCTCCAATGCTAAATTAGCCACCCTGAGTGCATACCAAGCCCATTCCCAAACTCTCCGGTCTCTCGGATTCGTACTTGTCACGTTGACACTTGTCCCATAAAAATATGTTTCGGAACCCCAATAATTTCCATAATCGAAATTGTATGGTTTGTTGTTTAATGTTTCGTCGGCAAAAAGATACTTATTCCAGGCTCCTCCTTTGTTGGGGTCCATTATGCAATTATACATTTGTTCAATGAATCCCTGAAAGCTGGTGAAATCACCGTAAACATCTTTTTCGCTAATATCCGCCTGAGGTGCCTTATTTAAATAATCCTCGCATGAACTAACGGAAAATGACAGAATAAACAATGTCAGATAAAAAATGATGTTCTTTATGTTATTTTTCATATCGCTGCTCTGTTTTTAAAAAGTTAAATCAATGCCCATACTTATTCTTCTCATGGTTGGATATGCTCCATCCGTATCGCTACCGCCCGAATATGTGGTTTCTCTGTCATCCGGCAGTTTTGACCAAAAGAAAAGATTATTTCCGTTTAAGAAAATCCGGAGATTAGAAATACCCGCTTGCTTTACCCAATTCATTCCCGTGAATGAATAAGCAATCTCTGCCGTTCTTAATCTTATGGATGATGCGTCATACAAATAATAATCTCCGATATTTTCGGCCTGAGTTTTCCATCTCGGCAAAAAAGAGGTTGCATTGAGATTATCTTTTGACCAATAATCGCGTACATGCCCAAATAAAATATCTGTATCGGCAAAGAAATTGTTTGCCCTTACCCATCTGTTTGCATTATTTACGCCAAACAACTGTAGCATTAAGCTTACTCTTTTGTATGAAGCGCCAACAGACAAGTTTGCTGTATTTTGTGGAACTTCCGAATAACCTATCGGTGCGTTATCTTCTGAACTTTTTATTAGCCCATCTGCATTAAAATCAATCAGATTGTAATATCCGGGAAGTTTATCTAAGTCGTTGTTTTCTGTTGGAACACTGGCATAAACCTCATCCCAATTATTATAAAATCCTGTTCTGATCAAACTCCTGTTTTGTCCTATCGGATATCCGGCGGATTTTAGGTAATCGAATTGCAGCGGTGCGTCGTCGCGGAAGATGACGGTATTTTGATTGTGAGTGATTGCGAGATTCGACCAAAGTCGTATATCTTTACCGAAACGCGTATCGTACCCCAGTTCAATTTCAAAACCTTTCGATTTTACATGTCCCAGATTTGCGCTGGGAGGCGTTGCGCCAAAGAATGGAGGTATATTTCTGGTTCCTCCACTCATAAGAATATCTGTTCTGTCTTCTGTGAAGTAGTCAAAGTTGAACGAAATGAGGTTTCTCAACAACCCAAATTCTAATCCGAAGTTATTCTTCAGAGCTGTTTCCCATCTGATATCCGGATTCCCCACAACGGATTGTCTATAGAAGTAATACGGGCTCCAACCTGCACTATTTTCGTTAAGTCTTGCTCTGCCACCGTAACTATACTGATCAGCATACAACCAACGTCCTCCACTTACCTGGTCGTCTCCAACCTTACCGATACTATATCTTAATTTAAGTCTATCTACCCAATCCAGTTTAAAGAATTTCTCATTAGACACGTACCAACCTACCGCTACGGAAGGGAAGAAGTCGAACCTGTAACCGGGCCCAAATTGTTCAGAACCGTTATAAGCTCCATTCGCCTCAAACATGTATCTTCCATCGTAATCGTAGGTAGTTCTGAATACCCAGTCTTCTCGATAATTCTTAAACATGCTACCTCTGGCATATTCTTCTCTTTTGAAAACTCCCATTGCGGAAACATTGTGTAATCCGAACCGGCGGGCATAGTTTAATTGACCCTGATACAACATTCGTCTGGTAACCGGTATATAGCCCGACCAGTTTGCATCTCCGATAACTTCTTGCCTGATGCTCCATGGCCTAATCACCCAATCGTATTCTTCGCTACTGATAGGCAGCAAAAGTGTGTATTCGCTCGGGTCTTGACCAGGACCTGTATATAGATTGGGGTATATCTGCTTAAACGGTACGTTCGTATTTGATTCATTGGGACGAATACTGTTTTGATTATCCCAAATTCCTCCCTCTGAACGAATACTATTATCATAAAACAGTGAAGCTTTTGCTGTTAATCCCTCGGTAATAAATTTAAGGTCTTGTTCCAGGCTTAAGTCGAAATTCAACTGTGTTGTCCGTGTTTGCCGTATACCTATATTGTAAACGGCTGCCAATGGGTTTGCGGTATTATTACCCCCTTCCTGATAGGCGCCCCAACGTCCATCGTCGTACATCGGTAAAAATAAATTCGGAGCCAATCTATAAGCTGAAGCCCACATCCATGCGTCTGCCCGGCTGGTACTTCCTTCGTTATTAAAGTTTGTATTTTTCAAACTATAAAATCCGGAAATATCTAACCTAACTTTTGTTGTACTCGTTAGAAACGCATCAATGTTACTCCTGAAATTAAACCGATCGAAATTATAATTGGGAGAATATCCTTTGTAGTTATCATAATCTTCAAACATGTCACCTTCGTGGAGATATGCCAGGGAACCAAAAAATTGAATAATCTTACTTCCTCCTCTTGCGCTCAACGTAGCCCTGTGCGAAAGACCAAGATCTTTGAACATGGCATCGGCCCAGTCAACATTCGGATATATCACTGCATACTCAGCTGTTTGTGGTGTTTGGTACCTTCTCACGATATCGTATGGCACATAAGCATTCCATGATGGCTCGTTTAAAACAACTTCGCGTTCAATCATTTCATTTTTGGCCATCATTGATTCGTATGAATCCAACTTCTCCGGAAGTTTCGATACCATCTGTCCCATGGTGGTATAATTGAAGTCGAGGGTAGTTTTACCTGCCTGACCTCTTTTTGTAGTAATAAGAATTACTCCATTGGCTCCTTTCACACCGAAAACCGCCGTAGCAGATGCATCTTTTAATACAGATATACTTGCAACATCGTTAACATCAACATTATTCATGTCTCGTTCCACGCCATCTACCAATATTAGGGGTTGTCCTCCATTCCAAGTATTGCGTCCCCTTATAAATATATTGGTGGCACTTTCTCCTGTTAAAACACCACCAGGCTCTCCGGAAGAAGTAAGTGATACAATACCAGGTAATTGCCCCGACAATGCTTGTCTGAGATCGGTAACGTTTCCGATTTTCTTCAGATCTTCTTCCGTTGCCTGAGCAACAGAGCCGACAACGGTTTCTTTTTTCTGTACTCCGTAACCTACAGCCACAACCTCCTGAAGTGCAATAGATTCATCCTCAAGCACTACTGAAACCGCATTTCTTCCTACAATATTCACCTCTTGTGTTTTCATGCCGATGAAGGATATTTGCAAACTCCTCGCATCATTTGGCACTCTTAGCGAAAAGTTCCCGTCAATATCCGTCGTAGTTCCTTGCGTGGTGCCTGTTAAAACAACCGATGCCCCGGGTAAGGGTTCGCCAGTCGGGTCTTTTACATTTCCGGTTATCACCCTTGTGTTTTGCAATATATCTTTTTCATGAATCTCATTTGCAGAGAAAGAATAAAAAAAGAAGGTTTGCAGAAAAAAGGCAATAAAAACAAAAAATAGTTTTTTTACATTCTTCATAATTAAATTTACAAAAATTATTATTCAATACCGCTTGTTAAATTGCATTAATCTAAGGCTAAAAAAGCCTATATCAACTAACTTACCTGTTAGATATTACGATTTTACAATAATAGATAAACAATTTTAACAATGTGTTCGTGCACAAAGATAAAGAAATATCATTGATATCGGCGGAGTACGATATTAATTATTGTTAATTAACGTTATTGGTGTTACATGTACTGAAAAAGTCGCCCCGACTATTGTGTTTATTTACTTAAACATATTGGGATTACAAAGCTGCACATCTTATAAAGTATTCAAAATTGAAACAAAACTAATTATTTATTGTTAAGAGTAACAAGGGAAAAATACATGAATAAAATGTTTTCATTATATTTGCTTGCTTTTTAAGATTTAACGTGCGAAGAATTAAATACATATCTGTTTTTTCTATCGTAATGCTGTTGGCATCCTGCATGTCAACCGTTAAGATAACGTCTGTTGTTGAAAAGAATAAGGACGGTAATTTTCTGTTGAAATGGGAAGTGAGCCCCGATCAGGAAGGAAAAATAGATATATATTCCGCTCTGTCTGACAGCTCCATCACTAATTTCATGCCTGTTAAATCCAGTCAGATTGCCGATCAGTTCGCGTTATTCGACCCGATGGGTTCCGGCACCCGAGAATATTTCATGCTGAAAGCAGGGAATATTACATCGGGGATCATTGCCAACCGAATCATTGACATGACCAACATAAAGAATTTCCGCGATGTTGGCGGTTATTTTAATGTGAACAACGAGCAAATCCGATGGGGCAGAATTTACCGGTCGGGAGACATCAGCAGCGCTAATATCTTCGATAAAGAACGGATCAGAAGATTGGGAATAAAAACGGTGATTGATTTTCGGTCCAAAGAAAACGCAACGCTACACCCCAATTCCCTTGGCAGGGGAATAAAAAACATCAGCGTACCCATGTCTATGGGATTAGACACCGTGAACCAAAAAATTGAACAGGGTAATTTTTCCCGAAGCGATGCCATTAAATACGTTCAGGATATGTACGTGGGCATTGTGGAAAATTACAAGGACGAATTCGCGGAAATATTCGATGTTTTATGCGACCCCAACAACTATCCCATCCTGTTATCGGGAGCGTTGGGGAAGGATCGAGTGGGACTTGCAGCATATTTTATACTTCATGTGCTTGATGTGCCCGATTACGTTCTTGAAGAAGATTACATGATGTCAAACCGAACCATAGACATAACCAAAGTGGTTGAAAATGCACAAGGTTACCCCGAATACATACAGGAAGCGCTAACGGCCGTATTGACCGTGGACAAAGCTTACCTGAACTACACGACCGACTATTTGAATCAAAAGTACGGATCGGTTGATAAATATATCGAAAAAGAACTCAGAGTAATTAGCGGCAAGAAGAACCTTATCCGAAAATACATGCTCTACACTCCTTAACAACCCTTTATCTTTGGCGCAACTTTACTGAAAATAGATGTGCCGACGATCTTTCGCCGGCTTTTTTTTGCATTAAAAAACTTAACATAAACGTAACCCTTTCGTAATCGCTTTGTAACAAAAATGAAAGACCTTTGCGCCGTAAACTCATACGTATATAATTGTACTTTTAATGAAAAAATTCTCACGGTTATCTCTCAGCCGATCTATAAATTTCCCGGTTGCGTTTATTCTCATTATCTTACTCTTATCCGCAACGAAAACTTATGCACAAGCCGGAACTATAAAAGGAAGTATCGTTGATGCCAAAACGCAGGAACCGCTTATTGGAGCTTCTGTTCTTGTGGAAGGTTCCACAAACGGTGCAGCGACAGATTTAGACGGAAATTATATTATCCGCAATCTGCCGGCAGGAAATGTAAAATTGTCCGTTTCTTATGTTGCATATAAGCCCGTTACCAAAACCGATGTGCGTGTTGAAAACAATAAAGATGTTGTCGTAAACTTCGCCCTCGAGTCCGACGATTATGCTCTACAAGAGGTTGAAGTGGTTGCCAAAGCAAACAAAGAGAGCGAGAACATCCTTTTGCTGGAGCAAAAAAAGGCCTTGGTGGCCACACAGGCCGTGGGTGCGCGAGAACTTTCACGAAAAGGCATCGGCAATGCCGAAGCCGCTGTGGCGCAAGTTTCGGGAATATCCAAGCAGGAAGGCGTGAAGAACGTTTTCGTGCGCGGACTGGGCGATCGTTACAACGCCACCATGCTAAACGGTTTTCCGATTCCTTCGGAAGACCCGGAGTACAAAAATATCGCGTTGGAGTTTTTCGGAACGGATATTATCCAAAACATCAGTGTAAACAAGGTATTCAGCAGCGATGGTTATGGCGATGCCGGCGGTGCCATTATCAATATTTCTTCAAAAGAATTGGTAGGGAAACAAGAATTAAACCTTGATGTATCTGCCGGATTTAACACCAAAACTATTTCCCAGAAATT
>JAQVEB010000330.1 GCA_028698105.1 Petrimonas sp.
CATTGATACCGCCGTTGGAAAAGCGGGCAATCCGTAGTTGATTGTCTATAGCCGCAACGGCCATTATAGAAAGTGAATTTGCCGGCGCCGAAACGGGAGCAGGCAAGGCTGGCCTGTTGCTTTCATTGCCCGCAGCGGCAATGATAAGGCAATTGTTGTCCAACGCTCTTGTTCCAACTGTTTCGAAAAGCACGGATGGTTTTTCGTTTAGTTTTACGGGTGAGGCCAACGACAGGGAAATGATCCTGAATTTCTTGGTTATTGCCCAATCAATGGCATCAATAATGCTGCTGGTGCTTCCTTTTCCGGCATTGGAAAGCACTTTCCCGATCTTCAGGTTACAATCTTTGGCAATACCGTAACGTTTTCCGGTATCGGTGCGCACATTTCCGCATGCAATTCCGGCACAATGCGTTCCGTGCCCGTTGACATCTTTATCCCAATCTTCGCCCGCGATAAACGATTTACCTTCAATGGTTCTGCCTGCAAAATCGGGATGCAAAACATCGAAACCCGTATCGAGGATACAAACATCTATTCCTTTGCCCGAAAATTGGGTATTACCCAAACCAATGGCTTTTAACCCCCACTCCATCTCGGTAACAACCGGCTGTGGGATAGGTTTGTTGCGGAGAAAGTTTTCCAGTTCTGTTATTTTTTCTTTTAACTTATCAACGTTTGTCTTTAAATCGTTAATGAGCGCCGTTTCATCGGCCGTAAAAAAATCCCGTTCCTTTTCAAAATAAACAACGGGACTTTTTTTATCAGCGAGCGACATAGCCAATTGTTTTTCATCTACATCATCCACAACCACCACCCCCAGATTTTTATAGAGAACGGCGTTGTTGTTGTCTATAATATTAAACGACCGGTTGTCCTTCGACAAATACTCCGAGGAAGTAACGCTGACGGCGAATTCTTTTTCTACGTTTTTGATTGATTTTTCATTCTGATCGTTCAGTAAAACGATGAACCTGTTGTTTGCCATAATTGGGTTTTGTTAAGCGGTGATTTTGAGAATAATCTTTTCCAGAAGCAAATAGATATCTTCTGCGATTAAATTTGTGAGTAGCTTTTTACTGATCACGGTTATAGAACCGTTTTGAGATAAAAGTGAACTCCAGAAAACCTCAATTTCTGGAATTGAATCCAACTCTTTGAGTTTTTCGTCGGTCAGAAATCCTTGTTGATAGAGGTTTAGCATTAAATTAGACAGGATTTCCTCTCCTTCTTCGAGTTTGACCGTCTCTTTTTTGTAGATTTCCTGTAACAAAGCATCAATACTTTCAATTCCGTTATACGAAAAGCCCCACCACAATTCGCGCTTTCCGGTGTTGATCTTCTCCATCTTTGACGGATTGAACCCTCTTTTTACGGTGTGAAGCATATTAATTATCCGAAAAACTTCCGATTCTCTCGCATTTTCTCCTCGGTCTTTAAAATAATCCGATAATTTGCTCAGAAAGGCGGTAAATCGGTTTTCAAAGTCGAACGACCGATCGGCATATAACTTTTGAGCCCGGTTAAACTCATCGAAAAACTCTTCGATAACTTTTACTTTGTTGTGAATGAATTCTTGCATTTATTCAAAAGTGATTTCCTCTATTGTTTGTCCGTTTTTATCGGTAAATGTTACAATTCTTATTCCTTCTTCTTCCATTTCTACATGAAGGTTGATAAAGAGGTTGTCCTTGTCTTTGTCTTCGGCTCCCGTGGTGTGGGGGTCAATAAAAATATCGTTTAACTTGGTGGATACCAAAGAGTAACGGTTGAGAAGAGCTTCCGTAAGAATTCTTTTCATCTCCGTATTTTCCGCATCGGTAGTAGTATCCTGCGGCCTGAATGTACCGATATTCAGCGATTTAATTTGAGGCAAGACGTCAATTTTCTTTATTTCATCACCAATATTGGTTATCAGTTTCTGATCTTGTCTTTCGAGCGTTTTAAAGAGTTGTTGGAATTCCGAACTCTGTATTTGTTCGCTGGAAACGGGTGAAATATTGAGTTGCTTTTCTCTATTCACTGCTTCTATTTTCTCATTCACATCGCTCAGGAATTTAGCCTCATCGAATCTGAAATTATATTTCGACTGCGAGTTAATATCGGTAATTTTCAGAGGGATATCCATCTTGATATTTGGGAAAGCATACCGTGGCGCCTTGAAATATTTTAGGTACTCGTGCTTGGCATATTCCTTTGCGACAAGAATCGTTTTTTCGTCAGCCTTTTTCCGGGCTTGGATTATCTCATTGTTGAGATAATCCAAGTAATCAGATAATTTAATCATCACCTTAATTTGTTGAGCCCAGTAATCCTAAAACTTTTTCCAAGCCGGCAGGCATTTCGTCGTTAGTTGCCCTCACTCTTACGCCCAGAGAGTATTCTTTTTCAACTTTTATGCCGGTGCTGGAAGAGCGTTTATACGACACATCCACTTTGAATTTCACCGGCCCCCAGCCACCCGATGCTCCGGCATTGATGCCAAATTCGCTACTCACATTTTTTGTGTAAGTTGAATTGAGCTTCACGTTAAAATCCACTTCGCACGACTCGATCCGGAAACTCGGTACGTTAAGAAGTGCGATGAAGGGTACGTTAATTTCAGCATCTTGCTGAATGGTTGGCGACGTGCTACCCGGATTGGCGGGATCGTAAGCCGGATTAGGCGCATTCTTCTTGTACTTAAACTCTGCCATCCTGAGTTTTTTCGTACCCGACGTATCCGTCTCGAATCCGACCTCGTTGATGAAGCTTACGGTGCTTATGGAGGCATTGGACTGTGCTTTTACGCATGCATCCAACGGGCCGCCGATAATGGTCGCAAAATCAATACTGCCCAACTCGGCAGCGAAATCGGCGCTTGCGGCATCGGATGTGGAGAAAATCTTATCGTCTTCGGCCATTTGTCCGAAAATAAGTTTCAGTACATCAGCCGAAGCTTTCGCTACCGAACCTTCCCATTTGGAGTCGTATTCGGATTTGAACGAGTCAATGATGTCCAAAATCTCTTTTTTGGTGAGATTTTGCAGTTCCGAAGGCGCAATTCCGCTGACTTTCTCGTACACGGACGGAGTTAATGTGTTTTCCAACCCGGATAACAATTCGATTAATTCACTTTTTGTTTTTTTACTGTTGTCTTGTTCCAAGACCGATTTTAAAGTTTTCATACGCGCATTGATTTTTAATGATACATAATTGTTAATAATGCGAATCCAGAGTTAAAAAATAAGATATAAGAAAGCGATCGCCAACTTTCCGAAAATATGTACTAAAAGTCCGTTGGTTGATCTAACTTTCATCGCTCTTTGAATAGATGTTTTTTCGTTT
>JAQVEB010000331.1 GCA_028698105.1 Petrimonas sp.
GCAATGAAGGATATTTTTTGGCAAATTTTCAAAGAACGATTTTTTCGATTATTTTTTGAAAGAAAATTATCTAAAACTTATTATAATTTTGTATCGGCTGCGTAGAGTTTTTCAGCAAACCCTAAATTAAAAATCGAAGCAACCGGCCGGTTCTGAATTGGCTGATGTTTCGTTATAAAAAACAATAGAGACGTTGCCCCGCAACGTCTCTACTCGTTACTATACAGCACAAATAAATTTTATTTTGCGTTTTCTTTTGCCGCTGTCTCCTCCGGCATCATCACAACTGTAACTTCGTTGCCCTGATCCATGAATTTCTTAGCGAAAGCCTGAATGTCTTTCGCCGTTATGGAATTTAACGTGTTCAGGTAATCAGAGTGGTTGTCTTCATCATAGAAATAGCGGGTGTTGAGAACCCCGAGCCAATAGCCGTTTTCTTTCAGATTTTCGTTGTATTCTTTCAACATATATTCTTTTACTTTGCTGAAATCAACACTGCGAGGGCCGTTGGCGGCAATTTCTTTTAATTCGTTCTTGATGATGGCATTCAGTTTTTCCATTTTGGCCGGATCGGTATCGAAAATGATCTGAAGCACCGTTTGGTTTTCGGGATAACGCGAAATACTGCCATTCGTGTACACACCGTAGGTTCCGCCTTCGTCTTCGCGAATTTTTTCGGTATAAACGATATCGAGAATCTGATCAAGCATGCTCATGGTGATGTTATTTTTCAGGTTGCGATCCATTTTACCGGTCAGCGCATCAAAAACCGAAGCTTTCGGGTTTTTCATCTCGCGTTGGAAGATATTTTCGGCCTTGCCTTTGGTGAAATCCAACGGTACTTTGATAAACTCGCCTTTCACGGCTTGTCCTTTTAACGATGCCAGATACTGCTCAACCACCGGTTTTACTTTGGCTTCATCAATGTTGCCCACAAAAGTGAATACGAAACTGCCCGGATTGATGAATTGCTGTTTATACATTTCCATGATGCGTTTGTAATCAATCTTCGAGAGGTCTTCCACTTTTATGCGTTTCGTTATCGGGTTGTCGCCATACAACGCTTTGGTTGCCGCATCGCTGAAAGCCACCATGGGTTCGGCTTCCATGTTTTTGAGTTGAGCTTCGGTGCGTTGCAGGTACGATTTGAACGCGTCTTCATCGCTTCTGGGTGCAGTGAAATACAGGTACACAAGTTGCAACATCGTTTCGAAGTCTTTTATCGAAGATGAGCCGCTAAATCCCTGCGTGGTGAGCGATATTGTGGGACTTGCCGAAGCTGTTTTTCCCGCGAGTGCCTTTGTGAGGCCGGTAGCGCTGAAATTGCCTACGCCGCCCAGCGTCATTACGCTGCCCATCTGCTTGGCGTTAATGGGGTCTTGCATAGCAAATTGCGAAGTTCCGCCCACGCTGGAAGCGGTCATCAAAATTTGGTCGTCTTTAAAATCGGTCGGTTTCAGGATTACGTTCATGCCGTTTTGCAGCGTCCATACGGTTGCACCGAGTTTGGCGTCCTGTTCCGTTTTTGTGATTTTCCCGGGAGCGGGAGGTGTGGCAACCAACGGTTCGTTGGAAACTTCTTCTTTGTATGCTTCAATTTTTTCGGCTTCAACGTTCGCTATCAATGAAGTTATCTCTGCAACCGTAGGATAAACCAACCCTTCTTTTTCGGGCCCTGAAACGGAAATAACCATGTTCTTGTCGTTAATGAGTTGCGCGATGGTCTGATTGATGGCTTCCACAGGAACGTTCGGGGCGATCATGTTTACCAGATTGTACTCGTACTCGATTCCCGGAATGGGTTCGCTATCGGTGAAATTGCGCACATATTCCTGCGAATAGCGGCTGTTTTTCTCTTTATCGCGATTGTTGTAAGCATTTTCATAATTTTTCAGGATATTGCTGCGTGCGCGGTCATATTCCGACGCCGTGAATCCGAAGCGTTTCACGCGTTCCGTTTCGCGTATCATTGCCGATAAGGCATCGTCAATCTTATCGTCGGCCGAAGAAGCGACCACCGTCCAGGCATCTTTGGTTTTTGCCACGAAATAGTCGCCGTCGTAAGCGTACGCATACATAAAGGGAGCGTTGGGTTTTTGCGTCATTTCGCGAAAACGCTCGTTGATCATTGTTGATGCGGCCGATTTGATGTAATCAATTGCCATTCCGGCCTGCGTGAGTTTTATTTCGTCGGGCACGGGATCGTGTTTGTAGAAAACCATTAGTTGCGTGCGGGTAGCTTCGGGATCGGTGGCGATGGAAACGATGGGTTTTTCGTTATCGGGCACCGGGAAATATTCGCGTTTTGCCGGATTCACCGGAGCCGGGATTTTTCCGAAAAGGTCTTTCACTTTTTGTTCCATCTTCGCAGGATCGAAATCACCTACAACGATAATCCCTTGTAAATCGGGACGATACCATTTGTGGTAATAGTCGCGGATTTCTTTCGGTTTGAAGTTGTTGATCACATCTATTTTTCCTATCGGAAGACGGTTTGCGTATTTGCTGTCTTTGTACATCACGGGAAGCATTTTCTCCCACAGGCGCGATTGCGCGCCGCCGCGTGTGCGCCACTCCTCGCGGATCACGCCACGCTCTTTTTCAATTTCATCGTCCTGCAAAGCAATGCCGTTTGACCAATCGTAGAGGATCAGAAGACACGAATCCACCAGCTTTTCGTTTGTGGTGGGAACATCGGTCATATAATACACGGTTTGGTCGAAAGAGGTGTAAGCGTTGATGTTTGTGCCAAACTTAATGCCGTTATCCTGCAGATAATCAAGCATGTTTTTTCCCGGATAGTTGGTTGTGCCGTTAAAAGCCATGTGTTCCAGAAAGTGTGCCAAGCCTGCCTGAGCGTCTTCTTCCTGCATGGAACCGACCTTTTGCGCGATGTAAAAATCGGCGCGGTTTTCCGGTAGTTTGTTTTGACGGATGTAATAGGTTAACCCGTTTTCCAGTACGCCTTTACGGACGTTTGGATCTATGGGCACCGGTGGATTTTGTTGCGCCATTGTAACGAAACTTGTTACAATAAAGGCAAATAGTAAGATTTTTTTCATTTTTGTTACTTTTGATTGATTAGTAAGTAAGTTGATAATTATATTAGATTCTGTCTAAAACAATTTTAATAAGGTCTTCAGTGGAACCTTTGTAATCGGCATTCGATTTTAGCGCAACCCGGTTGGCGATAATGGCGCAAACCGTCATGGCTTTATGCCCCATAAGCCGCCCCAGACCAGCTATGGCCGAGCTTACCATTTCATAATTGGTGATGGAATAATCGCCAAAACGAAACGATTCGATTTTCGCGTTGATATGGGGAT
>JAQVEB010000041.1 GCA_028698105.1 Petrimonas sp.
GCGTATCGGATTTTTTGGCTAAAGCGGTGGCCAATGAATACGCCACCGTATCGGCGTTGGTATTTAAAAGTGTGCCGTTTTCGTCGTGTGTGATGGCGCAAAAAACAGGTGTAATGCCACTCTCAATCAATTGCGAAATAAAATCAGCATTGATGGCATCGGGATTGGGGTCGCCCACGAACCCGAAATCAATGCGTTCGGGATTTCTGCGAACGGAGGGAATGCAATTGGCATCCGCACCCGAAAGCCCGATAGCGTTACACCCGATTTTTTGTAACGTAGCAACGATGTTTTTGTTGATCCATCCGGCATACACCATCGTAACAACTTTCAGTGTTTCTTCGTCGGTAATACGGCGGCCATCCACTTTTTTTGTTTCAATTCCGAGTTGTTCCGCCATTTTTGTGGCCATTACGCCGCCGCCGTGAATAAGGATTTTTCGCCCTTCCAGACGATGAAAATCAGAAAGAAATGTCTTCAATGCATCGGGATCATCTACGATGTTTCCGCCGATTTTTACAATGCTCGCCCCCCTTAGTCCCCCCAAAGGAGGGAAATCGCCCCCTCCAACTCCCCCCGAGGGGGAGAGTGCGGGCTGAGGATATTTATTTTTTGTGTTATTATTCACATTCTTATGATTTTACTGCGATTTGGAAATCGCAGCCCCCCAAAGTCTCCTTTTGGGGGATTTAGGAGGCTAAAATTTCTTTAAGTACCGCTTGTGCCGAAACAACCCGATTCGCCGCTTCAGGAATTACAATGGATTGCGGACTTTCGATTACATCATCTGTAACGATCATATTTCTGCGCACGGGAAGGCAATGCATAAAATAAGCATTATTAGTAAGCGTCATTTTATGCGCGTCCACTGTCCACGAGCGGTCTGTGGAGAGAATTTTACCGTAATTTGGATCGCGGTAAGCCGCCCAGTTCTTGGCATAAATAAAATCGGCATCCCTGTACGCCTTTTCCTTGTCGTATTCCACAATGGCATTACCAACAAACTTTTCATCCAGCTCATATCCTTCAGGATGCGTGATCACAAATTCGTAATCGGTGGCGTTCATCCATTCGGCAAACGAATTGGGAACGGCTTGCGGTAGTGCGCGCGGATGCGGCGCCCACGTGAGAACGACTTTCGGACGTGCGGTCTTTTTATATTCTTCAATTGTGATGAGGTCGGCAAAACTTTGCAGCGGGTGCCGCGTGGCAGCTTCCATACTGAAAACCGGTTTGCCCGAATATTGAATGAACTGATTGAGAATAACCTCATTGTAATCGTCTTCCTTGTTTTCGAATTGCGCGAACGAACGTACACCGATAATATCACAATACGCACCCATTACAGGAATTGCTTCGAGGATGTGTTCCGGTTTATCGCCATCCATAATCACGCCACGCTCCGTTTCGAGTTTCCATGCTCCCTGATTGATATCGAGTACGATAACGTTCATCCCGAGATTCAGTCCTGCTTTTTGCGTGCTCAACCGGGTTCGAAGACTTGAATTAAAGAAAATGAGCATCAGGGTTTTATTTTTACCCAACTCTTGGTCGGCAAACGGATTTTCTTTGACGTATCTTGCTTTTTGTAAGGCGGTTTGCAGGTCGCCGATGTCGTGGACGGATGTGAAATGTTTCATATATGCTTGTTAAGTAGATTCTTCACTTCGTTCAGAATGACAGGTTAAAGATAGTTTGTCATATTGAGCGAAGCGAAATATCTAAATTATTTAGTTGTGTATTGTTTAAGTTCTTTTAAAAAAATATCAATTTCTTTTTTTGATATCGAAAGCGGGGGAAGCAACCGCATGACGTTGTTTTTGGCTCCACCGGTAAAGATATGGCTTTCGAACAACAATTTGTTGCGAACATCAAAAAAATCGGCTTGCAAACCAATTCCGAGCATTAAACCGCGGCCGCGAATTTCTTCGATACCGCCGAATTTCGATAATTCATTTCGCAGATAATCGCCCATTTCGGCTGCATTTTCGATGAGTGATTCGTCTTTCATTACATCCAGAACAGCAATTGCGGCGGCACAAGCCAAATGATTCCCACCGAATGTTGTTCCCAACATTCCTTTTTTTGCTTCGAATTTCGGAGAAATTAAGATGCCGCCAATTGGAAAGCCATTGCCCATGCCTTTTGCCATGGTGATGATATCCGGGCGGATGTTGGCGAATTGATGCGCGAAAAATTTTCCCGTGCGCCCGTAACCCGATTGAATTTCGTCGAGAATCAGCACGGCATCGTGTTTTTTACAAACGACTTCCAATTGTTGCAGAAACTCATTTTCGGGAACGAAAATTCCGGCTACGCCTTGAATCCCTTCGATAATCACGGCAGCAACATCTCCTTTTTCGAGTTCTTTTGTTACGGTGTTGATATCGTTCAGAGACACAAACGTAATTTCGTGTCCTGTATTAAAAGGTGCTTGAATTGCCGGATTATCGGTTATGGCAACCGCACCCGATGTGCGCCCGTGAAACGACTCCCTAAACGCAATTACTCGTTTCTTCCCTGTGTGAAACGATGCCAGCTTGAGCGCATTTTCGTTTGCTTCGGCTCCGCTATTGCAAAGAAAAATCGAGTAATCGGGATAACCGCTTTGTTGGGTAAGTTTTTCGGCAAGTTCGGTTTGCAAACTGTTTTGTACCGAATTGGAGTAAAACCCGATTTTTTCCACCTGTTCTTGTACAGCTTTCACGTACACAGGATGCGTATGCCCGATGGAAATCACGGCGTGCCCGCCGTAAAAATCGAGGTATTCCACGCCGTTTTTGTCCCAAACTCTGCAGCCCAAAGCTTTTACGGGTTCAATCGGCCACAGGCTATAAACATCGAATACGCCCCCCTTAATCCCCCCCGAAGGGGGGAAATTTGCGGGCTGCGAATTATTATTTTTAGAAATATTATTCATTTTTTGTTTTTTTATTTGAGACGCAAGCATTGCGTCTCTACGGCGAGGCTATGGATTATTAATCTTTGTCGTATTGTTCATCATATTTTTATCAATTGGCATATTGGCACATTAAAACGCAGAACCTTTTAGTCTGAGGCCACAAGTTTCATCCAACCCGAACATCAGGTTCATATTTTGCACCGCTTGTCCCGATGCGCCTTTTACGAGGTTATCTATGATGGAGGTAATGTGAATATATCCGTTGTGAAACTCAATGTGTAACAATGCCTTGTTGGTGTTTACGACTTCTTTCAGGCTGATGGGTTCATCTGATACGAAAACAAAAGGCGAAGCCTTATAATAATTTTTGTAATAATCTATTACTTCGGGTTCAGACATCGGATTGTCCCATTTTGTGTAAACGCTCGCGAAAATGCCGCGCGTGAAATCGCCTCGCATGGGGACGAAATTGAGTTGCGGAAGGTTAGCGTTCCCGGCGCTTTTGAGCGTATTGCCTATTTCCTCCAAATGCTGATGCGTGAACGGTTTGTACACCGATAAATTATTGTCGCGATAACTGAAATGCGTGGTTTCCGATGGTTTTTTTCCGGCACCGGTCGAGCCGGTAATGGCGTGAATATGAACATCGTCCGTAAGCAGATTTTTCGATGCCAACGGCAACAACGCCAGCATAATACTCGTGGCAAAGCATCCGGGATTAGCTACGCTATCCGCTTCGCGGATTTTATCGCGGTTGAGTTCGCACAAGCCGAAAACAAAATTCCGCCCTGCATAATCGGGTTGATTGCGGAAATCGTTGCCTAAATCAATTATTTTACACGATTTCGGGATATCGCTTTCGTCCAGAAACGCTCGCGATAAACCGTGTCCGAGGCAAAGAAAGATCACATCGGGCTTCCCAATTTTATCGGTAAAACACAAATCGGTTTCGCCCAACAGATCGCGGTGCATTTCGGCAACCGGCATCCCGACGGAAGAAGAACTGATAACCGATTCTATTTCCACCTGCGGATGGTTGAGTAAAATGCGCAGCAATTCACCCGCTGTGTAGCCTGTGCCCCCGACAATGCTAACTTTTATCATTTTATATTCGATTTTGTCATTCTGACTCCGATTTATCGGAAGAAGAATCTAAAAAGATTTCTCGCTTTGCTCGAAATGACAGTAATTATTTATTCTCGTGAATTTTGTAATAGATCTTCAACGGATTAGCAATTACCTTCGTAAATCCAATCACATCCTGTCCGGTAAACGATTTGTTTACTTCGCCGTATTCGCCGAAAATTGGGTTCATCAAATCGTTGTCGGTGCTGCACGCCAACACCGCAAAATGATAAGGCCGCAATTCAACATCCACTTCTCCGGTTACAAATTGTTGCGTATCGTCTAAAAACGTTTCGATATTTCGCATCACCGGTTCCAGGTATTGTGCCTCGTGCATCAGTTGTCCGTACCAGTTGGCAAGTTGGTCTTTCCAATACATTTGCTGTTTGGTGAGCACGTGCTTTTCCAGTAAGTGGTGTGCCTTTACCAAAATAAGCGGCGCAGGCGCTTCGAACGCTACGCGGCCTTTTATGCCGATAATGGTATCGCCCACATGAACATCGCGTCCGATACCGAATTTGGAAGCGGTTTTGTGCAGTGCGTGAATCAAATCCACAGGCGACATCTTTTCGCCGTTTAACGAAACGGGTTCGCCTTGCTCGAATCCGATTTTGATGCGCTCCGCGCCGTGGTCGGTAACTTGTGATGGATAAGCCTCTTCGGGAAGAATGCCCGACGATTTCAGCGTTTCGACACCACCCACACTTGAGCCCCACAATCCCTGATTGATGGAATATTTCGATTTCTCCCACGAGAAATCAAATCCGTGCGATTTCAGGTAATCAATTTCCTGCTGACGCGATAATTGCAATTCGCGAATAGGTGCAATGATTTTCACATCGGGTGCCAGTACTTCAAAAACCAAATCGAAACGAACCTGGTCGTTTCCGGCACCGGTACTTCCATGCGCCACGTATTCCGCACCGATCTTTTTTACGTGCTCCAGCACGGCTAACGCCTGAAAAAATCGCTCCGAACTCACCGAAAGCGGGTAGGTGTTGTTCTTTAGTATATTACCGAAAATCAGGTATTTAATCCCTTTTTCGTAATAATCGTTTGCTGCATCAATGGTGGTGTGCGAAGCGGCACCCAGCACATTGGCGCGCTCCTCAATACGTTCGAGTTCTTCACCGGAAAAACCGCCCGTGTTTACGATTACGGTGTGCACTTCCAACTCTTTTTCGTTTTTTAAATACGGCACGCAGAACGAGGTGTCGAGGCCGCCACTGAAGGCTAAGACTACTTTACTTTTCAATTTGTCCATTTATATGTTGTTTTTAGATTGATTCAGATTGAATGAGATTGAAAAAGGTTGATTTTGTCATTCTGAACGTAGTGAAGAATCTATATAGATATTTCGCTATCGCTCAATATGACAATTTATTTCTTAAACATCTTATTCGGCGCTTTTCTTTTCACCACAGGCTTCACCACCTTTTTGGCAAAAGAACTTGCCTGTTGTACGGGCTTTACATCGGGATCGAAAAGCAGCCCTGTGCAAAGGCACATTTTATAATTGTTGCGTTGCAGAATATCGAAATTCTTGCACCCCTGGCACCCTTTCCAGAACTCGGTGTCGTCAGTCAATTCCGAAAACGTAACCGGTTTAAATCCCAGTTCGGTATTCATTTTCATCACGGCCAAGCCGGTTGTGATACTGAATATTTTAGCGTTGGGATATAATTTTCGGGAGAGATCGAAGATTTTCCTTTTTATTTTCTTTGCCAATCCTTGATTCCGGTAATCGGGATGCACCACTAACCCTGAATTTGCCACGAATCGTTTGTGGCTAAAGGTTTCAATGTATGCAAAGCCGACCAGTTTATCTTCATCGAGCGCAATGACCGCTTTTCCATCGTTAATCTTTCCGGAGATGTACTCAACGGACCGTTTTGCGATGCCGGTACCTCTGGCTTGCGCCGATTCGTATATTAAATCGCATATCTCCTGGGCATAACCCAAATAATGGCTATCAGCTATATGAATTTCAACATTCATTGTAGAATCTGTGAAAATAGTGAGTAAATTGATGTTGTTGTTTGCCGCAGTTGCACGGCGGGAGTCGGAGGAACAATCGGTGAACGATCGGTTCCTGAAATCGGATGTTAAAAGCATCGTCGGACCAACGACTGAGCTTCGAGGGAGAAATTGATATGTGTAGAAATCTTTTTCATTTGAGTTGCAAAATTACACATAATATTTAAAAGTATTGATATAATTGAAAGAAAAAATAGATAAAAAACAGAAAAAAGAAAGGCTGCGCGGCGTTTGCCGATGGTCACGAGAATTTTTAATTTGTCTTTTTGATAAAAATTGTGTAAATTTGCGTTGCTTTTTTTGGAAATTCCATTTTTTTGCAGGTTAATGTTTCCTTTTCTGCAAAACTTCATATCCTTTATCAATCCTAGCAATAAATTAGTAAAGATCATGCAAGAGAAAAAATATAAAGTATATAATCTTCGTAACTTTAAGACAATCCCTCAATTATCTAATCTTTCGCAAGACGATATTGAAGCGATTGAAGTTGTGGGACATGTGCTTCCCTTTAAAGCGAACAACTACGTTGTTGACGAGCTGATAAATTGGAAAAACGTGCCCGAAGACCCCATTTTCACCCTCACGTTCCCGCGCCGGGAAATGATTTCGAAAACGAACTATCAAAACGTATTATTCATGTTGCAGAATAACACTGCGGATGATGAATTTAAAGCGGAGGTAAATAAAATAAGGATGCGTTTAAATCCGAATCCTGCAGGACAGGCGCAGAACGTGCCCATGCTGGGCAAGATTAAGTTGCACGGTGTGCAGCACAAATACCGTGAAACGGTGCTGTTTTTTCCCAGTCAGGGACAAACATGCCATGCCTATTGTACGTTTTGCTTCCGTTGGCCGCAGTTCACAGGCATCAACGAGCTGAAATTCGGGATGAAAGAGGCGGATTTGTTGCACCGGTACTTATTGCAGCACAAAAAAGTTACCGACGTGCTGTTCACCGGAGGCGATCCGATGACGGCGACGGCCAAAATTCTCGCGAGTTACATTGAGCCGTTGTTGACCAAAGAGTTTGACCACATTCGCACGATCCGCATCGGATCAAAATCGTTGGCCTACTGGCCCTATCGTTATTTAACCGATAAGGACGCTGATGAGGTTATCGGTTTGTTCGAAAAAGTGGTAAAAGCCGGAAAACACTTGGCTTTCCAGGCGCATTTCAATCATCCGGTAGAACTTTCAACCGATGCTGTAAAGCAAGCTATCGAACGCATAAAAAACACGGGTGCCGAAATTCGCGCACAGTCGCCTTTGCTGCGCAAAATAAACAACCACCCTGCAATTTGGGCCGAAATGTGGCAGAAGCAGGTTGAACTTGGCTGCGTCCCGTATTATATGTTCGTTGCCCGCGATACGGGATCGAAGGCGTTTTTTGAAGTGCCGCTCGAAAGGGCATGGGATATTTATCGTAAGGCTTATGCCAGTGTGAGCGGCGTTGCGCGTACGGTTCGCGGTCCGAGCATGAGCGCGCACCCCGGAAAAATTCACATTGTGGGCATAGCCGATGTGAAGGGCGAAAAAGTTTTTGTATTGCGTTTCTTGCAGTGCCGCAACCCGAATTTGGTGGGTATCCCGTTTTTTGCAAAATATGATCCCAAAGC
The DNA here is from genome assembly GCA_028698105.1 of Petrimonas sp. GTDB lineage: Bacteria > Bacteroidota > Bacteroidia > Bacteroidales > Dysgonomonadaceae > JAQVEB01. The sequence continues at coordinate 7,681 of JAQVEB010000041.1, forward strand.
AACCTGGTTCGACCAACTTGAACCCGCCTTCGGGGAAAAAGAATTTTTCTTTGAGAAAGATGATTTGCTTGGAAACGCTGATAGGGATAATGATTTTTTGTGGGAATAACGTGGGTAAATTATTATAGAAACAGCCACTATTGCGGAAGTTCAATGGTGGCTGTTTAATTATTAGTCCTGTCGAAAGGAAGTTACTCTTCTTTTAAATTCTTTATTTCGTCCAGACTTTTTCGGATTGATTCAATATTTTTTTGATAAAACCTTTTATACCCCCAATAGGTAGAAAGAGATGCTAAGACAAGTGCACAGACTAAAAACACCCACAAAGCTAAGGATGCTTTTGCTTCAAGATAAGTCAACACAAACAGAATCGCAATCGGAGGGCCGATAATATAATTCATTATAAATTTTTCTCTTTTGATTTGGATGTTGTATTTGTTGACGTAAAATACATTACTGCTTATATTTTTATTGACATCTAATTTCATCAACCCTTGTACCTTAATATAATACCAAATTGCGCCAATAACAAGATTAACAAGAAGGTAAGTCATTGCGATATCCCAAAATAACAATTTCCCGTGATGTAAATTCAAAAAATAGGCAATAACAGGTATTAGTATCAGAAAAGCTACTATTGAAAATCCATCCCAGAATATAAGTTTACTGATAGATTTATTTGCTTTTTTCTCCACCATTTCCAAAATCACACGTTCATTTAGTGAATTATTTTCTTTCAATCGATTATCTAATGCCGTCCACGTTTTTCTTAATTCGTCAAGTTCCATAATGTTAAGTGTTTAATAATTTGACATTTCTTTTAATTTTTGTTTTGCACGTTTCAGTTTTGTGGCCACATTACTTAACGTTATACCTGTAATTTCAGCTATTTCTTGATACGATTTTTCTTCCAACCAAAGTAAGACAATTGTTTTTTCGAGCGTTCTCAGCTTGTTAATTAATCGGTACATTTCTCGTATTTCATCGGTCAAGCTTTCGGGTTCAATCAACCATTCGGAGAGCGAGCTTATGGGAATGTTACCTTTTGGATGCTTTTTTTCTTTCCTGATTCCAGAAATACACGTGTTGATGGCAATACGGTAAATCCATGTGCTGATGCTGCTTTCGTTACGGAATTTCGGATAGCCCACCCAAAGATTATGCACCACTTCCTGATATAAATCCGCCAGCGGAAATGCTTCCGAAACGTAAAATAAGCATACCTTGTAAATTACCCGCTCGTTTTCCTGAATAATTTGGATAAATTCCTTTTCTAAGGCTTTCATTCATTCGCTTTTTATCTATTAGACGCACAAATAACAAAAAAATGACAAAGTACTTTGTCATTTTTTTTAGGCGATTTTCACGAAAAACAGCTATTGCTTTTCGGTATAATCTATTTTTCACTCATCAATCGAAGTAATTTCAACGAGCAGTTCGTCCTGCATAACCGATTGGCCGGGTACAATGTGAATTTTTCGGATAACGCCATTGCATGATGCGCTGATTTCGTTCTGCATTTTCATGGCCTCTAGGCTTAAAACAGGTTCGCCCTCGTTCACCAGATCGCCCTCGCTCATAAAAACATCCACAATTTTTCCCGGCATGGGCGATTTGATGTTGTTGGCGGCTATAGCGCCTGTTCCTTTGTTGAGCAAATTCCGGCGAAGGTAGGAGAATATGGATTCGATGCTGAATTTATACTCTACGCCGTTTACTTTTACCGTGATCCGGTTTTGATCGCGTTGCGTGATTTCACAACGATACAGCACGTCGTTCATGCTGAACGAAGAAAAATTGTTTTTGTGATCAATGAAAAAAATGTCTTTTTCCTCTTCATTAATGATCGGGTTCGACTCCTTTGGGAGATAAATTTTATATCGGGCGCCGTTATCGCGCATCGCGATGAACAGGCGGGTTGCATCTCTTTTGTAAATGTATTGTGTGGCCATTATTTTGTTAGAAATCAGAAGTTAGAAATTGGAAGTCTTTGCTCCTTGTCTTTGTTCTTTGCTCTTTACTCTCCCGCAAGCGGGATTTTCGTTACGCTACAATTTGCTCTTTGCTCTATTTACTTATCCTTTTATTCAGCACCCATACGTTAAGCGATTCGCTTTTAAACATGGGCGAATCCGATGAGTACTGGAAATATTCCTTCGCATACGTAATGGTTGCGGCCAGTGCGGCTATCATAGCATCCTCTTCCGATTCCAGCATGTCGGTATTGAAAACACTGTCAACCCAACGCGTGGTGTACGTTGCTTCCACAAATTCTTTGCTTCGCAAAACGGTTCGACAGAAGGGCACGGTTGTTTTGAGTCCCGAAATTGAAAAATCGTTCAGGGCGCGCAATGTTTTTTTGATGCAGTCCCGGCGGTCATCGCCATGGACGATGATCTTCGCGATCATTGAATCGAAATAGGGCGTAACCACCGAGAAATTTTTCACCCCTGTTTCAATGCGGATGTGATCGCCCTGTGGGAAACTTACTTTTTCGATAAAGCCGGTTTGCGGACTGAAGCGGTTTTGCGGGTCTTCGGTATTCACGCGGCATTCAATAGCCCAGCCGTTGAAACGAATATCTTCCTGTTTCAGGGTGAGCGTTTCACCCAAAGCGATCCTGATTTGCCATTCAATCAGGTCAACTCCGGTAATCATCTCTGTAACAGGATGCTCGACCTGTATTCGGGTGTTCATTTCCATGAAATAATAGGAGCAGTCTTCGGCCAGAATAAACTCGATGGTACCTGCGGAGTAATATCCGATGGTTTTGGCGAAATTTACCGCCAATTCGCCCATTCTTGCTCGCTGATCATCCGAAATGCTCGCGGCAGGCGCTTCTTCGATTATTTTCTGGTGTTTGCGTTGCAATGAGCATTCGCGCTCGCCGAGATGGATCACGTTTCCGTGCTTATCTCCCAGGATCTGAAACTCCAGATGCTTGGGGTTCACCAGGTATTTTTCGATAAAAATATCTCCATTGCCGAAGGCAGCTAACGCCTCCTCGTAAGCCGATTTGAAATGACGCTCCATGGTCTCGGGCTTCTCTACGATGCGCATGCCGCGACCTCCGCCTCCGGCGGATGCTTTCAGGATAACCGGGTAACCGATGTTATCGGCAAATGCTTTGGCCACTTTTGCATCGGTGATGGCATCCGCACTTCCCGGAACCAAAGGCATACCGGCCTGCGCCGCCATTTTCTTGGCAACGGTTTTCAAGCCCATATCGCGAATTAATTGCGGCGAAGGCCCGACGAAAATGATCCCGTTTTCCTCGCACAGTGCGGCAAAATCGGGGTTTTCCGAAAGAAAACCGTATCCGGGATGTATCATGTCAATCTGATGTTCGACAGCAATTTTTACGATCGCTTCGGGATTCAGAAAGATCGTCTTGTCTGACAAATCTTCTTTCACCTGAACAACTTCGTCGGCATACTCCAAGTACAAAGCATCCGGCTCGCGGTTGCATTGAATTACGTATGTTGTTAAGCCAAGCTTCTTTGCAGAACGAATGATGCGTATGGCAATTTCGTTACGGTTGGCAATTAAAATTTTTTTGTTCATAATTTTACTTTGTACGACTCCAAAGACAAAAAATAAGGTAATAAGGTCATTATCTGTAAATGTTTCTTCCTCTACTAAGGTTTTATTGTTTTAAATAAGGTTTTCAATTTTTCCTGTAAACCTTATTAGCTTATTAAATCATTAACTGTATTCGTATTACGGACAATTTAACTGTCCTGTTATTCGTTACAGCGGTATATTTCCGTGCTTGCGTTCCGGTTGCGCGTATTGTTTGTTTGACAAAATATCGAAAGCCGTTATCAGTACTTTTCGCGTATCGGAAGGCTTAATAACATCGTCAATCATGCCCAGTTCCTCGGCTTTGAAAGGATTGGCGATTTCATCTTTGTATTTCTCTACCAGCTCTTTTTCCAACGAAACCTTATCTGTTGCGGCAGCAAGTTCCGTTCTGTTCACTATTTTGATGGCTCCGGCCGGCCCCATCACGGCAATTTCGGCCGTAGGCCAGGCGAAGTTGAAATCGCCCCCGATTCCCAGGCTGTTCATTACCACGAAGGCGCCTCCGTACGCTTTTCGGGTTATAATGGTGATTCTGGGAACGGTTGCTTCGCAAAAAGCGTATAAGAGTTTGGCGCCGTTGCGGATAATCCCCGTATGCTCCTGCTCGATACCGGGCATGAATCCCGGCACGTCTTCGAGTACAAGGATGGGAATATTAAATGCATCGCAAAACCGGACAAAACGGGCGCCTTTGACACTTGCATTTATATCCAGCGTGCCCGCCATCACTTTCGGCTGATTGGCCACAATTCCGATGGTTTTTCCATCCAGCCTGGCAAACCCGACGATGATATTCTGAGCGAATTTTTCGTGAATTTCGAGGAACGAATTGTTATCAACCAGAATATGGATGATCTCTTTCATGTCATACGGCCGGTTTGTATCGTCGGGAACAATTTTATTTAAATATTCCTGACGTTCTTCATTGAACGATATATCGGTAGAAACAGGCAATGCATCGAAATTATTTAACGGGATGTACGAGAGTAATTTACGAACCTGTACAATGGCATGCTCCTCATCTTCGAACACAAAGTGAGCTACCCCGCTTTTTTCGGCATGAATGTTTCCTCCTCCCAGTTCATCCATCGTAATGTCCTGATTCAGAACTTCCTTCACCACTTCCGGCCCCGTTACAAACATGTAAGAGGTTTTGTTGGTCATGATCACAAAATCGGTCATGGCCGGCGAATAAACCGCCCCGCCGGCTGCAGGGCCAAGTATAACGCTGAATTGCGGAATTATGCCCGAAGATTTCACGTTGTTCTGAAAAATACGGGCGTAAGCCGACAGACTGTGGATACCTTCCTGTATTCGCGCACCGCCGCTATCAATAAGTCCTACGCATGGAGCGCCGAATTTCAGCGCCATTTCCTGCACTTTCGCAATTTTTGTTCCGTGCGTGTAACCCAAAGAGCCGCCCATGACGGTAAAGTCCTGAGCGTAGGCAAAAACACTGCGTCCCTGCACTAAACCCCGTCCGACGATTACGCCGTCGCCGTAGGCGTTCTGGTTTTTTTTAATGGCTTTTGCCGGTTCTGCGAAGGTGTTGAGTTCAAAAAAACTTCCTTCATCGAAAAGGATGTTGAGTCTCTCGCGAGCTGTGAGCTTCAGCTTCAGGTGCTGCTTCTGAATGGCGATATCTTCCATGTCGTGCAGCCCTTTACGTCTTAGTTCAAAAACCTTTCTTTTGTTCATAAACAGAAATATTACCGTACATACTAACATATAGCGATGCAAATTGTTTCAAAACAAACCGACGAATGTGACGGATATCAACATAAAATCCCGTTCACGTCACCTTAAAATCTACCCGTGCTTTCCGTGGAAATCAGCATAAACGTGTAAACGAATTATCAGGGAATTACGTTTGTTTTTCTTCTTTTCGATTATGTTTCACCGTTCAGAAGTATCGGTAAAAAAACTGAACGAACAGTTAACACAGAGCAAATTTACGCGTAAAAAATCCGAAAAAATATTTAACGGTAATTAACTTTTCAGGTGTGAAAAACATTTTTTTAGCACGGCTTTGCAGAAGAACCAATGTTCCACGGTAAAATCCACTTTTCACACTTATTTTTCAACAAAAAAAACATTCTTGTAATTAATTAACACAAAATTATGGAAATTATTATTTATTTTGCCGTTTGAAAAATTGGAGTCACTTTTATGGGCAAAATCATTGCGTTAGCAAATCAGAAAGGAGGAGTGGGAAAAACAACCACTACCATTAACCTGGCGGCATCTTTGGCTGCACTGGAAAAAAAAGTGCTGGTGGTGGATGCCGATCCGCAAGCCAACGCTTCATCGGGCCTTGGCATTGATATACGAAACTTAAAAAATACAATATACGAAGGGCTTATCGGCAAAGTAAGCCCTTCGGACATTGTGCTGAAAACGCCTTTCGAGAATATAGACATCATCTCGTCGCACATCAATTTGGTGGGTGCCGAATTGGAAATGGTGCAGTTGGAAAACAGGGAAAAACGCATTCGCGAGTTGCTGGCTCCGTTGAGAGATAAATACGATTATATCCTGATTGACTGTTCTCCGTCGCTTGGTATTATTACCGTAAACGCCCTTACGGCAGCCGACTCGGTCATAATCCCCGTGCAGTGCGAATATTTTGCCCTCGAGGGCTTAAGCAAGCTGTTGAATACAATAAAAATCATCAAATCGAAATTGAACACGAAACTTGAGATAGAAGGCTTTGTGCTCACCATGTACGATTCGCGCCTTCGTTTGCATAACCAGATTTACGAAGAAGTGAAACATCATTTTCAGGAATTGGTTTTTACCACGGTCATCCAGCGAAACATCACGCTGAGCGAATCGCAAAGTCACGCTAAACCGGCGCTGATGTATGATGCGGGATCGCGCGGGGCGGTTAATCACATGCAACTGGCCAAAGAGTTAATAGATAAAAATTCCTGAGCACCACGTAAATTGGATAAACAAGGAAAAGCATGACAAAAAAAAATGCCCTGGGAAGAGGACTGAACGCGCTGATTACAATGGACGACGCCGACACACAAGGATCGTCATCCATCAGCGAAATTGAATTATCGAAAATACAACCGAACCCCGACCAGCCGCGGCGCGATTTTGATGCGGAGGCGTTGGAAGAGCTGGCGTCGTCCATCCGCAAGATCGGGGTTATAC
>JAQVEB010000042.1 GCA_028698105.1 Petrimonas sp.
TATTTCATCGTTTTTTAACTTCTCACGCAAAAACGAAAGGATAGACAAACTATTGTCTTCCAGATAGTTTTTGTTTATTTCGGTGTTTACTTCAACTTCAAAAACCGTTTCACTCAACATTTTCGGCAAATACAGATTCATGGTGTTTTGAAGCAATTTCTCTTCGGTCAGGTCATGGGAATACGCTTTCCACGCATGAATCAAATCTTTCTCGGTATAGAGATTAGAACCGTTTTTTGGGGTTTCCGTTTCCGTGGCATCCTTTTTTTTGTCTTCTTTTTCATTGTTCAATGACGATATGGAAACGCCATAGCCGGATAACGATACGGTTTTTTTCTTCAACGATGCATCTGCTTCGGGAGGAATAACTTTATCTTTATAAGAATCTCCGGCCGGTTCTTCGGGTTCTTTCACCTCATTTTCAATTGCTTTGGCAGGTTTTTCTGAAACCGCAGGTTTAATCTCCGGGGCTTTGGGAGGAGTTTTTTCAAGCCTCCTTTCGGTTTGTGCGATGGGGTTTATCGTTTTTTTTTCCTGTGATGCAGGTGTTGCCGGTGTTCCTTCGGCTAACTGACACAGCCGGATGAGCGCCAATTCGATCAACAACCGTTTATTTTTACTAAGGCGATAATTCAGGTCGCAATCATTGGAAATTTCTATCGCCTGATACAGAAATTCGTTACTGCACCGCTTCGCGGTCTCGATGTAGCGTTCACGAATGGAAGCACCCACCTGAAAAAGTTGCGCCGTGAGCGGGTCTTTACAAACCAATATATCGCGAAAGTGCGACGTGATGCCGCTAATAATGTATTGCCCCTCAAATCCGCGATTGAAGATATCGTTAAGCACCAGCAAACAGTCCACCACACTGCCCACTAAAATAGCGTCGGTAAGCCGGAAATAATATTCGTAGTCCAGCACATTAAGATTCTCGATAACAGCATTGTAAGTGATATTTCCACCGGTGTAACTTACTACCTGATCGAAAATAGACAACGCATCACGCATACCGCCATCGGCTTTTTGCGCGATCACATTCAGCGCTTCGGCCTCGGTTTTCACATTCTCTTGCGTCGCAACGTATTGCAGTTGCTCCACAATATCGGTGATGCTGATGCGATTAAAATCGTAAACCTGACATCGCGAAAGAATGGTTGGGATAATTTTATGCTTTTCAGTGGTGGCGAGAATAAAAATCGCGTGAGCCGGAGGCTCTTCCAGCGTTTTCAGAAACGAGTTGAACGCCGACGGCGACAGCATGTGCACCTCATCAATGATATAAACTTTGTATTTCCCGATTTGCGGCGGAATGCGCACCTGATCAATCAATATGCGAATATCATCAACCGAGTTGTTGGAAGCCGCGTCCAGTTCATGGATATTGTATGAGCGTTGCTCGTTGAAAGCCACGCACGATTCGCACACGTTGCAGGCCTCGTACTCCGGCGTCGGATTAAAGCAGTTGATGGTTTTTGCAAAAATACGCGCACAGGTTGTTTTGCCCACGCCACGCGGGCCGCAAAACAAATAAGCATGCGCCAGCTTGTTATTGGTTATCGCGTTTTTAAGCGTGGTGGTCAGTGCTTGCTGCCCGATAACCGAACGAAAAGTAGAAGGCCGGTACTTTCTTGCTGAAACAACGTAATTATCCATGCACCATAATCTGTTTTTGTGAAATACAAATGTATGAAAAATTATTCGTTTTTTTCGCCCATTGATTGCGTTACTGTATTTTTTTATACCTTTACAATGAATTTAAAGAATGAAATGATGAAACCATATTTTCTGTATGTTCTTCTCTGTGGTGTATTTATAGGGATCAGTTGCTCGTCGAGCAAACGCACACAAACCGAAAATATGCCCGAAGGAACCGAACTTCCACAGCAAACAATAGCCAAAGATACGTTTTTATTGCCCGTTATGCCCGAAGGGATGACAAACCCCGATGAAAGAGCCAAATTCCTCACCATGCATTACTGGGACAGGTTCGACTTCGGCAATGAAAAACTGATCACACGTCCCCAGGTCACCGAACAAGCTTTTGTGGATTACATCAACGTGTTGAATTATGTTTCCGAAGATGATGCAAAAAAATCCATCGCTTACACGCTTGAAAAAGCCGGCGAGAGCAAAGCAATGTATGCTCATTTTGCCTCCCTGTTCGAAAAATACTTCAATGGCCCCAACTCGCCGTTCCGAAACGAAGGTTTTTATATTTCGGTTTTGGAGAAACTCACAAAAGCGACGTTGCTGAGCAAGGAAGACGAGTCCCGGTACAAGTTTCAACTGGATATGGCGCTGAAAAACAGTGTGGGAAGCAAAGCTGCCAATTTCGATTACACCCTGGCGTCGGGGCAAACAGCCGATGTATATTCCATCAACAGCAATTACTTGATCCTTATGTTCTCCAATCCGGGTTGCCCGGCCTGTGCGGCCACCGTGCAGCAAATTGAGGCTTCGGATGCTATCGGGAATGCGCTAAAACGAAATTCACCTAACCGCACCATGCTCACTGTGCTCACGGTTTATCCCGATAACGACCTCAACGAATGGACTTCCCACGTGCAGGAAATGCCCTCGCAGTGGCTCAACGCCTACGATAAAGGAATGGTGATCACGCAAAAGAAACTGTATGATATTCAGGCGACTCCAACGCTATATCTGCTCGACAAAGATAAAAAAGTAATCTTGAAAGACACGTCGGTCGAAGAGATCGAACGATTTTTCTCTATTGCGCGGTAACAAATTAATAATCAGAAATTAACACACCTGTCGGAAAGATTTATTAACAGTTTTTTCAAATCATTGTGATCGTTTTTTTCTCCGGTAACAAAAAGTATTCTATTTTTGCACCTCGAATTTTAACAAATGACCTTTAGCGAAAGGTTGGTGTAAATAACGGATTGTACTGACTGCGTGATGCATACGCTGCAATCTAAGTATTAACTAAAACAACAATTTATGAAGTATCTGAACTTTTGCCTTATCGCAATAGGTTCACTTATCTTATCGTCAGGATCAATCAAAACCGACTCGCCTTCCATAGGTTATCACCCGGGTGAAAGAATCCCCAATATCGTTTTAAACGATGCAGAAGGCAAAACTCTTGACTTAAGTGAATATAAAGGCAAAAAAGTAGTGGTAAATTTTTGGGCTGCTTACGACGCCCAATCCAGAGCAACAAACATTCAGATTCACAATTATTTGAAAAATAATTATCCGGATATTCAACTACTCTCTGTTTCTTTCGATGAAAACAAAGGTGTTTTTGAAAAAACGGTGCTTTGGGACCAACTTGAAACTAACTCGCAATTTTGCGATGCAAAAGGAACTCAATCTGAAATTTACAAAGATTTTCAGTTAAACAAGGGGTTCAAAAATTACTTGATTGATGAAAACGGCGTTATAACGGCTATGAACGTTACGCCCGGAGAACTGAAAACCATCCTTTAAGTAAATAATGTGATATAAAAAACGAGCGTTGAATCATTTTTCGACGCTCGTTTTTTTGTTATGTAAGTAGAATTTAATAAGTACTCAACGTTAGAAAACTCTCATCTTCTTATTTCAATTGCCATGTCATTTATGACGTTGCAATTGAAAACACTGATGCATTATTTTTTGAATTTTACTAAACGTACAATTTTACTTCGCTTTCCCTTGGTTTGCCACGGCATCCATCAGTTTTTTGATCACTTCGGGATCGCCCAGAAAATAATCTTTCACAACGTTCAGGTTGTCGTCAAACTCAAAAACGTAGGGAATTCCGGTGGGCAGGTTCAGGCTCACGATATCTTCGTCCGAAATATTCTTCAGGTGCTTCACGATACCGCGCAGGCTGTTTCCGTGAGCGGCAACGATAATTTCATCGTGATCCTTCAGTGTCGGTAAAATCGTATCGTTCCAATACGGGAGAATGCGTTCAACCGTATTTTTCAACGCCTCGGTGAGCGGCAAGTCACTTTCGTCAACACCCTTGTAACGCGGATCCACAAAGGGCGAACGCGAGTCGTCTTTCGCTAGTTCTGCCGGCGGAACATCGTAACTGCGGCGCCAGATCAGCACTTGTTCATCGCCGTATTTCTCTGCCGTTTCGGCTTTGTTCAGCCCCTGTAGCATGCCGTAATGTTTTTCGTTCAAACGCCATGTTTTTTCCACCGGGATCCAATCCAAATCCATTTCGTCGAGCACAATGTTCAATGTTTTAATCGCTCTTTTCAGATACGATGTATAGGCTTTTTCGAAATGAAATCCCTCTTTTTTCAACAATTTTCCTGCTTCGTGAGCTTCCTGTACGCCTTTTTCCGAAAGGTCCACATCGGTCCATCCCGTGAAACGGTTTTCTTTGTTCCAAACACTTTCGCCGTGGCGAATCAAAACAACTTTTTTCATATTCTTTGTATTTATATAATGAATGATCTGTTTATCGAATTGATAGGACAAAACTACTCAAAATCGGTGAATTTTCCGAATTTTAAGGCCCTATTTTTACCGAAAAAACTCAACGAAAACACGTTGCATTGCTTCATTTATCCGATACCGCGCAATTAACCGCTAAACTGTTTTGCTCCGGTTCTGCTGCGCTTCCTCCAATTTGCGGATCATCCGTAGTTGCAAAACCAACAGATAAACCGACAACAAAGCCGATAACGTATCGGCTACCGGATTTGCAGCCCAAACGCCGTTCAATCTCCAAAAACGGGGAAAGAGCAGAATTCCGGGCACGAGAAACAACAACTGGCGGCTAAGACTCTGAATGACAGCCTTCGCAGCTTTCCCGATGCTTTGGAAAAAGTTGGATATCACGATCTGAAGCCCCACCAAAGGAAAAGCCAGCGATGCGATGCGTATGCCGTTCTCCGAAATATCCAACAACTCTTTGTCGGTGGTGAAAACACCGGCAAGGTATCTGGGCAGAAGCATCGCCAAAACAAAACCGACGGTGGTGACCAGCGTGGCAACTTTCATGGAGTAAAACAAGGTTTTTCTCACCCGATCATATTTCTCCGCACCGTAATTATACCCGATTATCGGTTGTGTGCCTTGATTTAAGCCTATCACCAGCATAATGATGATCATGGCAAACGCGTTCCATATCCCGAAAGCGCCCACCGCCAGATCGGCGCCGTGTTTCATGAGCGATGTATTCATCAGCACGGCCACACCCGAAGCCGCCACCTGCATGCTGAACGGCGAAAAACCGATGGAAACGATGGAAAGAATAACAGCCCATTCCAAGCGGATATTCTTTCGGCGCAGCCGGATAACGCTGCTTTGTTGCACAAAGTGATGCATCACAAACAACATTCCGATAAACATGGAAATAACCGTAGCAATGGCAACGCCGCGAATTCCCATATCGAACACGAAAATGAAAATAGGATCGAGGATGATATTCAGAACCGCGCCAATGAGCATCGTGTACATCGCCTTTTTGGGATATCCCGAAGCGCGCATCATGTTATTAAAACTGTAGCACAGGCTTATGAATACGTTCCCGACCAGCACGATCCGCAGGTAATCGCTCGCATACGGATACGTTGCCTCGCTCGCCCCAAAAGCCATAAGGATAGGTTTCAGGTAGATATAAAACAGCGTCATAAAAACGACGTTCAGTAAGATAATGAGAAGCAGTGAGTTTCCCAGAATCTGCTCGGCGCGGTGTTTGTTTTTTTGCCCCAAATTGATGGAAATACGGCTGGCTGCCCCGGCTCCCACCAAAAGTCCCAACGCCATTGTGAGGTTCAATACCGGAAACGTGATTGCCAACCCCGAAATAGCCAACGGCCCTACCCCGTGGCCGATATAAATGCGGTCAACGATGTTGTACAGTGCATTCACCATGGTTCCCACGATGGCCGGAAGCGCATAATCCCAAACAAGCCTGCTAATTTTCCTGGTTTCGAGCAGAAATTCTCTCGATTCTTGCAAAATTTACGTGATAAAAAAATGAATAACCTATTTCTTCGTCATAATATCGAGAACGATTTTATCGGTTTCCATCATACCCTGATTGCCGATGAGCGCAAGGTTTCGGATGGTTTTGTCAATATCGTCGTCAATAATTCCTTCCTGCGAAGATACAACTTTATTTTCAATTGCCATCAATGCCGACAAGGTTGCCGTGGAAACTCCGCTGGCAATTTTAAGGGCGCAACTGGGTTTTGCGCCGTCACAAATCATTCCGGTAATATCGGCAACCATGTTTTTTGCAGCGAAAACCATCTGATCGTAGTTGCCCCCCATCAGGTAAGTTATGCCGCAACTCGCTCCCGTGGAAGCCACTACACAACCGCACAATGCCGACAGGCGACCGAGGTACTGCTTGATGTAGATCATAGTTAAATTACTAATTATCAGTGCACGGATAAGTTGTTCGCGCGTGCAATTGATATTTTCGGCATACGTTAGTACGGGTAGCGTAGCGGCAATACCCTGATTTCCGCTCCCCGAATTACTCATCACGGGAACCATGGCGCCGTCCATGCGCACATCGCAAGCGCCGGACGTAGCGGCCACCATGCGGCTGTGCATGTTGTCGCCGAAAATCAGTTGACCTCTGGCACCCGAAATGGTTTTGGATACATTGTGTCCGTAATTGTTATCTTTTGACGCTTCCGATGCTTTTTTGTTCATCTCGGCCGCGTCCAGGATAAAAGCGATCTCATCCAGGGGCGTCTCCATCGCGTACGCATAAACTTTATCGAAAGTGAGCGCAGCTTCTTCCTCTTCGTCCTGTTGATGAGAAACAGCTTTTTCAAACAATATCTCATCGTTTTTCGCGATGCGCGTGAACGTGGTGTGCCCTCCGCTTATAACGGCAATAGCAGTATCATTGTCCGCCGTGCAGCGAACCTCAATGTATAATTTATCGGGATTTTTTGTTTCGAGGGAGATCTGTATTCTTTTTTCTTCGATAAAGGTTTTGCCTTTTTCCACATCCTGCGCCGAAGTATCTTTCAATACTTCCAATCCGTATTCCGGTTTTCCCGCCAAGGCTCCCAGCGCTATCGCAATGGGCAGTCCGATCATATCGGTTCCGGGAATGCCGACGCCCATGGCGTTTTTTATGATGCTGGCGCTTAAAGAAGCTTCAATTTTCTCGGGTTTTTGTCCCAGCGTTTCTGTAGCTTTTGCGGTGCACAGAGCCACAGCAATGGGTTCGGTACAACCTATAGCCGGTACTATTTCACGCTGCATAAGCGTTTTGATTTTTATTCGTTCATTTAAAGGCAACATAACAGTATGTAAAGGATAAACAAGTGTCGCAAATGTACAAAAAATAGCAATTCGCACCATAAAACCAACTTATCTTTTTGAAATACCGCAAAATAATTCTATTTTTGAAGTTGATAAATTCATTGGATAATTCTTTAAAACCTACTGAAAATGACACACCGTGAAGAATTGTTGCATTATATCTGGAAATTCAGGCTGTTTGCCAACGAGAACCTGCAAACAACCGACGGACAACCGGTTGAAGTAATTGATCCCGGAATTTCCAATACCGATGCCGGGCCCGATTTCTTTAATGCCAAGATAAAAATCGGCGACAAAATGTGGGCGGGAAACGTGGAAATTCACCGTGTAAGCGATGAATGGAACAGGCATGGGCACCACAAAGACAAAGCATATAATTCCGTGATCCTTCACGTTGTGGAAACAGCGAAAGCTGAAATTTACAACGAAAAAAGACAAAAAGTCCCGCAACTGATCGTTGCCGTACCCGATAAAATACAGCAAAATGCAGATTACCTGCTTTTCAGCGATGCTTCCGTGCCGTGCCGTTCCCATCTGAAAGATATCCCGAAGGGATTATTACGTTCGTGGATGAATGTGCTTGCTGTTGAGCGCCTGGAACGCAAGACGCAAGACATTTTCGCGCATTTGGCGCGATTCAACAACTCGTGGGACGATGCGTTTTACGTGCTTCTGGCGCGCAACTTTGGGTTCGGGTTGAATTCCGATGAGTTTGAGCGACTGGCGTTGAGTTTGCCTTTCAGCTATATCAGCAAACACGCCGATAACCTGTTTCAGGTGGAAGCTCTCCTCTTCGGACAAGCCGGAATGCTGGAAGACGATAAAACATCGGACGATTATTATTTTCAACTGCAAAAAGAATACGAATTTCTGAAAAAGAAATTCATGCTCAAGCCGCTCGCAAATATTTTGTTCAAGTCGCTGCGCACGCGGCCTCAGGGTTTTCCCCAGGTACGCATTGCCGAATTTGCCGCGCTCATTCAACATTCAGGCCGGCTGTTCTCGGCTATTCTCGAAAAAGAAGATTACAAACAAATCCGGTTGCTTTTTCACGTAAACGCTTCGGAATATTGGCAAACGCATTATTCCTTCGGAAAAGAATCGAAAAAAGTCTCGAAATATTTAGGCGATACGGCGCTGGACACCATTCTCATTAACACGGTCGCTCCCATCCTCTTTGCCTACGGCAAGAAAAACAGCATCGAAAAATATGCCGACAGAGCTATCCACATTCTGGAGTCGGTGAAACCGGAACGGAACAGCATCGTGCTCGATTTCCGCGCTGTCGGCGTGGAAGTGCAACACGCTTTCGATACTCAGGCGCTCATTCAACTGAAAAAAGAATACTGCAACAAACGCAAATGCTTGTATTGTCGCGTTGGGCACACTATCTTGGCTGCAACCGTTTCCAACCGGAGATAATGCGGTTGAAAACCGCATCACCCGGGGTGAAATATCTATTTTTCACTATTTTTCATACTCAACGTGATTAAAACTCTGTAAAACATTGTATTTTTGTGGTCGCAACTGTCCGCACTTTTGCGGTGTCGAACAAAAAAGAATGATAAACAAACTACTCTCATTTTTTTCTATCTTATTCCTGATATTATTAACGATCAGCACCTTGTACTCATGCGCCAACATGGCATCGCCCACCGGCGGACGTTACGATGAGGAGCCGCCGGTAGTGAAATCGGCTACGCCATCTTTTAACTCGCTGAACGTACAAAAACCAACTGTTGAAATACTTTTCGACGAAAATGTGAAAATTGAGAAGCCGATGGAGAAAGTGATCATTACGCCTCCACAGCAAAATTTTCCGGTCATTAAATCGGTTGGGAAAAAAGTCGTTGTGGAATTGAAAGATGAGTTGCTTCCCAATACTACTTACACCATAGATTTCACCGATGCTATTGTGGATAACAACGAAGCCAACCCGATAGAGAATTTTTCGTATTCGTTTTCCACGGGCGACAAGCTCGACACCATGGCGGTTTCGGGGAAAGTGCTCGAAGCCGAAAATCTGGAACCCGTTACCGGAATCTATGTCGGACTCCATTCAAATCTGAACGATACGGCATTCACCCGCACACGATTCGACCGCATCGGGCGCACCGATTCGCGCGGAAATTTCACCATCCGGGGCATGGCGCCCGGAAAATATAAGATCTTCGCCTTAGGCGATCTTAACCGCGATTACAAATACGATAACCCGCAAGAAGCTGTCGCTTTTATAGATTCCGTAATTGTACCTTCCACCATGCAGGCCGTGCGAAACGACACGGTTTTCAGCAAAACCGACAGCACGAAAATAGATACCGTGAAAACCATTCATTACACCCGTTTTCTGCCTGACGACTTGCTGTTGCGCTCGTTTTTGAGCGATTTCCAGCGCCAATATCTGCAAAAGCACGAACGTCCGCAACAACATAAACTATCGTTCTTTTTTGCGGCGCCCACTTCGCCGCCAACTTTCCGTTTATTATCTCCCGACCGAACAGACAACAAATGGTTCGTGAAAGAAAGTAACCCCAGCAATGACAGCATCACGCTGTGGATAACCGATTCCACCGTTTATAAAAAAGATTCGCTGCTAATACTGGTGAATTATGTGCGAACCGATTCGTTGAACCATAATTTTATTGACACGGATTCGCTGAACTTTGTTTTCAGACAGCCCAGACAGCAAAAAAAGTCTTCAGATAAGGACGGAGAAAAGGAAACCGTGAAATTTATGGGTGTCAACACCAACATCCAAAGCAAGCAAGAGATTTACGAACCCATCCGTATTGAATTTGAAGAGCCCATAACGCGTTTCGACTCTACCCACGTAAAGCTTTTCCGGGTGGTGGATTCCATTCAAACGCCGGTGCCGTATCGCTTGGTGAAAGACAGCCTCAACGTGCGCAAGTACGTGCTTCTGCCGCCGCGCTGGGAACCCGGCGGAAAATACCGGTTTGAGATGGATTCGGCGGCATTCACCAGTTATTACGGTTTGTGGAACAACGGCATAGATCAGCCTTTTACCGTGAAATCCCTCGAAGAGTACGGTAACCTCTCGATAGACATGTCGGGTTTTCCGCCCGGCAAAGATGTGTACGTGGAGTTGCTGGATAAATCGGATAAACCTTTCCGAAAAACTTTGGTCAAAGACAATGTGGCAAAATTTCAGGACCTGCGCCCCGGTACAATATATGCCCGGCTTTTCATTGATGAAAACGGCGATGGCAAATGGACAACCGGAAATTATGAAAAGGACAGGCAACCTGAAATAGTTTATTATTACCCGAGAACGTATGAAATCCGGGCGTTCTCCAACCACCAGGAATCGTGGAACGTGCTTGAAACGCCCGTACCGAAACAGAAACCGTTGGAGATCACTAAAAATAAGCCACAGGAAAAGAAACGAAGAAGCTTAAACGAAGAACGACAACAAAACAACCAAAATCAGCGAAATGCAGCCGGACAGCGAAACGCATCCGGGATGAACGCAAATCCCTCAATGGGAAATAATCCGTTTTTACAACGCTGATCGCTGCAATAAAAAGAACTATGAACAAAATAATACGATTATCATTTATCATTGCCTTACTGGTCTTTGCTTCGCAATACGCGCAGGCACAGTGCAGGGTCACAAATACCGCTTTCAAAAGCGGAGAAAAAATCACCTACGACCTTTATTACAAATACGGCATTATCAATGCCAAAGCCGGCAGAGGAACGCTAACCACCACCAGCACCAATTTAGCCGGAAAAAGCGCTTTCAAGACAAGGTTGCTCGCCAATACTTCGGGAGTTGTGGGAAACATGTACACGGTGAACGACACCCTTACCGGCTATGTTGATACCGATATGGTTCCGCTTCTTTTCACCAAAGAAACGTTTGAAGGAAGCGATTACGCAACCGAGAAACAGTCTTATTCATATAACAACGGAACGGTTAACGTGCGCGCCATCCGTTATTGGAAAGGCAAACTCTCATTCGATGAAGTTGTTACCACCAATAAATGTTCTTACGATTACGTCTCGGTTATCAATTACGCCCGAAACCTCGATTTTTCAAACATGAAACCCGGCGATAACACGCCCATTCAGTTTTTATCGGGCAAAACCATCGTAAACATGTACATCCGCTACATGGGAACGAAAAAGGTGAAAGTGAACAACGGAAAAACATACGACGCCGTTCAATTATCGCTCATGATCATTGACAAAGCTTTTGCCGATCAGGAAGAAGCCATGAGCGTAGCGCTCACCAACGACCTCAACCGGCTGCCGCTGGTGATAGAGATCGGTCTGAAAATGGGCTCAATGCGCGTCGTACTTAAAGACTACGAAGGAATCAGACATCCGATAGATTAATTTCTTAATTTGAATTTTATGAAACAGCGATTCTTAAGCATGGTTCTACTTGTGTTCGCAATGACATTGGCGAACATTTCCACTACAAAAGCGCAACTCTCCGGTCAGGATGAAGAAGGAGTTACCCTTTTTGTGGAGTTTACTTTCGATGAAAAGGATATGGACACGGCACTCGACTTACTGAGCGAGATGCAAATGCAGGTACTTGAAAACGAAGAAGGTTGCATCGCTTATGACCTTCTGATGAGCGACGATGCGCCCAACAAAGTTTTCATTTATGAGAGTTACGAGAATAAAGATGCGTTGAACAAACACAACAACTCGCCGTATTTCAAGGACATTGTGAAACAAAAACTGCCCAAATACATTAAAGACAGTAAAATAATCACCATGTATCCGTTGAATCAGGATTCGGGCGACGATGGCGAAGGAGAGTCCGATAACGAAGTTTAGAGCAGCCCTGTTTCCCTGAAAAGTTTTCCGTAAACGGCAGCTTTTTCGGGTAGCGGTTTCGGGTAAGCCCTCGACGAGGAAGGCATTCTGTAAAACCGGTAGGTTTTTCCGTTAAAAGGAACGTTTTCAAAACTTCCGATCAAAGGTTTTTTTATTCCGTTTGGCAAAAGCGACCGAAGCATTTCGGTCGCTTTTTCGCCCGTTGTAACCAGCGAGCGGCACTGCGGTATTTTTTCAAGCGTAGCTTGAAGGTCAAACGGCGTCACTATTTCCAGAAAATTGTCCGAAGCATTGCCCTTGTGGCGGATCACCTCTTGGGCCGTGTCGTAAACGGCGATGCCTTTTTCGGTCAGAAAATCAATGATGCGTTCCTTATCGAACGTTTTTTTATTTTCCGTCAGGAAATAATCTTTGTCCCCGAAAAAGGCAAGCCCGAAAATCCGCCACATATCGTTTTGGAAATTCGGGTAGTAAAAATCCATCTTCCATTTCGCCCGCGGCGGAGGAAAACTGCCGAGCAGGAGTATGGTTGCTTTTTCGGGCAGAAACGGCTTTAAGGGATGTCGTTCTTTCTTGAGTTCCTCCATAACCGTTGTCTTATAGCGGAAACTGCTCTCTTATCGGGTCATCGTATTGCTCCTGCAATTTTTTGAGTTCGGTTTTCAGTTCCTTGGTAACGTTTTCGTAGCCTGCTTTACCGTAAAGATTATTCATTTCATGCGGGTCTGTTTGCAGGTCGAAAAGCTCCCATTCATCAATATCATTGTAAAAGTGAATGAGTTTGTAGCGATCGGTACGCACACCGAAATGCCTTTTTACCATGTGTTCCGCGGGAAACTCGTAATAATGGTAATACAGCGATTTGCGCCAGTCTTTGGGCGCTTTTTCGTTTTCGAGCAGCGGCAGAAGCGATACACCCTGTATGTCCGAAGGAGTTTCTGCACCTGCCACGGCGAGCATCGTGGGCGCAAAATCAATATTTTGCACCAGTTGCGGAATATCGCCGTGCTGTTTAAAGCGCGAGGGCAACTGCATGATCAACGGTGTGCTGAATGATTCTTCGTACATGAATCGTTTATCGAACCAGCCGTGCTCGCCCATATAAAATCCCTGATCGGAAGTGTAAACGATGATGGTATTTTCCATCATATTGTTCTTCTCCAGGTAATCCAACACACGGCCGATGTTTTCGTCAAGCGACTTAATTGTGGCGGCATAATCGTGCATGTAACGCTGGTATTTCCATTCGGCAAGCTCATTTCCTTGCAGGTTAGAAGCGTAAAAATCATTGATAAGAGGCTGGTAATAGGCATCCCACACCTTTTTTTGCGCCGAATCGAGCCGGGCATACTCCCCGTTTGTGTAAGCTTGCGAAAGGCGTGTTTTTACGCCCGGGCGCAGCATTTTCAGATCGTTCACCACGTCCATATCGTGATCGCTGGCAATGCTCATTTCCTGCTGCTGCGCAGCAATGCGTCCGGCATAATCATCGAAGAAATTACCGGGAAGTTCAAATTTTTTGTTGTCGTAATACCGCAGGTCGGCCGTATCGGGCATCCAGTTGCGATGCGCGGCTTTGTGATGCAGAAACAGCACGAAAGGTTTCTCTTTGTCGCGGCCGTTCTCCAACCAATCCAGGCTCAGATCGGTGATGATATCGGTTACATATCCGTGGTGCTGTTTGCGCCCTTCGGGCGTTATAAAATCGGGATTGTAATAATATCCCTGCCCGGGAAGAATTTCCCAATAATCCAAATGCTGCGGATCGCTCTCCAGGTGCCATTTTCCCACCATAGCCGTTTGATACCCGGCTTTTTGGAGCAGTTCCTGCACTGTTTGCTGATTTCCGTCGAACGAGGTATGGTTATCCAGTTTGCCGTTCTTATGGCTGTGCTTGCCGGTGAGCAGCGCCGCGCGGCTTGGCCCTGATATGGAGTTACAAACAAACGCGTTGGTAAAACGCACGCCGCCGTTGGCTATCCGGTCGAGGTTCGGTGTTTGAATGTGCGGACTGCCGTAACAACTCATCATTTGGCGTGTGTGATCGTCGGTCATAATGTAAACGATGTTCAGCGGCCTGGATTGCTCCATTTTTTTACTGCTCCCGCAAGCCGACAAAACCGTAACACCGGCGAGCGGATACAAAAATTTTAAACTGTGAGAGTGCATTGGAATCTTTATTTTGATTGATTAATCTGATATGCTGTCTTCGGTATTCTGACAAAGATACACAATTTGGAAAGATAATTGGCGATTTTTTTCTTTAAATGTCGCCATAAATCATTCAAAATCCATAAAAAAATATACCTTTGTACATCTTTAACTGGTTACTGCCCGTGTCT